>CAZOIX010000946.1:0-2159 GCA_964579685.1 uncultured Mycobacterium sp. | reverse complement strand
GACCTATTGCGGCCGCGTCGATCTGCAGCACATCGGCGAACAACCCGTGCAAATCCGCGGTGTGCGGCTGGTCGGACACGCGGGCCAGTCGGCCCACCGTCTGATAGTCGGGTTTGCCTGAGGGCAACAGCGGGAGGTCCCCTACGGTGACCGCACGCACGGCACCCGCCGGTACCCCCGCGGCCTCGGCCGCCTCCCGTTGGACGTCGCGGGCGTCGTGCCGGCCTGCGGCGGCGACCAGGATGAGGTTGTCGTCACTCGTGCAGAAAGCCGGCATCCCCTTGTCGCGCAACGCAGCTTCGACCCGCTGGAGATCGATGCGCAGGCCGTACATCTTGACGAACCGGCTGTTGCGGCCCACCACCTCGTACAGTCCGTCGGGGCAGAGTCGAGCGATGTCGCCGGTGCGCAGGGTCTCGACAGTCTTGCCGAGCGCCAGGTCACCGGGCCCGTGCGCGTAACCCATCATCACGTTGGGCCCGCGGTAGACCAGTTCGCCGACGTCGTCGTCGGTCCAGCCTTCCAGCGGCTCGATCGTGAACGATCCTCCTCGAATCGGCCGCCCGATGGTATTTGGTCGCGACAATGCGAGTTCTGGTGGTAAATAGGACATTCGGGCCGTGGCCTCGGTCGCGCCGTACATCACGAAGAGTTCGAACCCGCTACGCTGCGCGAGCTCGGCGAACCGGCGCACCCGCTCGGGTGGCATGCCGCCTCCTGCCTGGGTCACATACCGCAGGTGGGGCAGGTCCGCGGCGTCGAAGCCGAGCCTCTCGAGTAGCTCGAACGTGTAGGGCACGCCGGCGAATGAGGTACCCCGGTGCCGGCGGAACAGCGCCCAGAACTCGTCGTCGACGACCGAGAGGTCGGTCAGTATGAGGCCGGCTCCCACCAGCAGATGGCTGTGGATCACCGACAGGCCGTAGCAGTACGACATGGGCAATGTCGTTGCCGCCCGGTCGGTTTCGCGGATACCCAGATACTCCGCGATGGCCCCGGCGTTGGAAGCGAGATTCTCGTGGGTCAGCCGCACCAGCTTCGGCGAGCCCGTGCTGCCCGATGTCGACATCAGCAGCGCCAGGTCGTCGTGCAGTGGGCGGTGGTCGTGGCGGCGGTGGTGGATTCCGTGATCGTCGATGACGATGTCGGGTTGGTAGGTCGTTTCGATCGCGGTGTGGTCGCGTCGCGCATCGACGGGGAGTACGACGTGCTCGGCCGCCACCGCGCCCAGGTAGGACACCAGCGTCGGGATGTCGTTTCGGGCTTCGAGAAGCACAAGGCGACGGTGACCGCTGAGGGCGCGCGCCGATTCGGCGACCCGATCCGCGAGTTCGGCGTAGGTCAACTGCGCGGTGTCGGTGAGTATCGCGATGCGGTCGCCATGGCTGCGCAAGTGGTCGACGAGTGCGCTCATGCGAATACGACCCCGGTGCCCACCACCTCGATACGTACCTTCGCATCGAGGGGCGGGGGGTCGAAGCTGGCCTGGCGCACGACGATCGGTTCGACGTCGCCTGCGGGCTCGATCGTCAACAGGACGTCATGGCCGAGGAATTCGACCGCCAGGACCTTGCCAACGCCGTCCAACTCACCGCTATCCGAAACGACCTTCGCCACAAGTTGTTCGGGCCGCAGCAACAACGTGCCTGGGCCGTCTGCTGCGCGTACCACCACCTGTCCGATCGCACAGTCGGCGATCCCGGACGCGACGACGCATGGCAACGTGATGCTGTCGCCGAGAAACTCCGCGGTGAATCGGTCATTGGGCTGCCGGTACACCAGCTGGGGTGGGCCAACCTGGGTGAAGCGCCCGTCGCGCATCACCGCGACCTGGTCAGCGATCGACAGCGCCTCCTCCTGGTCGTGGGTCACCAGCAGCGTGGTGATGCCGGCATCGGCGAGCAACCCGGCGACCGCCTTTCTGGTGGAGGCGCGTAACCCGGTGTCGAGCGCGCTGAATGGCTCGTCGAGCAGCATCAGCACCGGCTTCCTTGCCAATGCCCTGGCGAGTGCGACCCGCTGCTGCTGGCCGCCCGAGAGCTCATGCGGCCTGCGGGCGGCGAATGACTGGCCGAGTGAGACGGTTTCGAGTAGCTCGCCGACGAGGCGGTGCATCTTGTCTCGGCCTTCGCCGCGAAGTCCGTAGGCAATGTTCTGTC
>CAZOIX010000945.1:0-2160 GCA_964579685.1 uncultured Mycobacterium sp. | reverse complement strand
CCAGGGTGTCCTCGGCGTCTACATCGGCACGATGGTTCAGCACGACGCCGTCGACGCGCTCGGCCCGCGCTGGCCGATCGTCGTCGCGATCGCGATCGGCACCCTGCTGTTGAGCGTCATCTGCGGAGCGGTCCTGGCGATGCATCGCAGCATCACCCCGTTGACGGGCTCGCTGGCGCTGGTGGCCGGGGGTGCGTCCGGACTGGTGGCGATCGCCCGTGAACTCGGCGGCGACGATCGTGTCGTGTCCGTCGTGCAATATCTGCGCGTCGCGCTCGTCACGGCGTCGATGCCGGTGCTGGTGACGTTGATCTACCATGCCGACAGATCGCGCCCGGATACGGCGATCGCCCAATCCGGTTCCGCTCCTTGGTATCTGAGTATCGGAATGCTCATCGCGCTGGTTGTGGTCGGTGCGACCGCCGGTCGCTGGATCCGGTTGCCCGGTGCTGGGCTGTTGGGGCCACTGGCGCTGACGGTGGTCCTGGAGGTGACCGGTCTGTCCTTCGGTTTGTCGGTGCCGATGGTGCTGGTGCAGGTCGGCTATGCGTTGATCGGGTGGCAGGCCGGGTTGGCGTTCACTCGCGAATCGCTGCGTGCGGTGGGGCGCGTGCTGCCGACGGCCATTGGCCTGATCGTCGCGTTGAGCATCGCGACGGCCGGTCTGGGCGTCGTGCTGGCACACGTCGCGGGGCTCACTCCGCTCGAGGGCTACCTGGCCACCAGCCCCGGCGGTGTCTATGCCGTGCTGGCGACCGCCGTCGAGACCGGATCCAACGTCACGTTCATCATCGCCGCGCAGGTGGTGCGCATCCTGCTCATGCTGTTCGCCGCGCCGCTGCTGGCCCGTTGCATGGTGTGGCTGAGCCGACGGCTCGTCCGTCAGAGCCGGGAGATCACAGCGGCGAGCAGAGAACCCATCAGCGTCGCGGACTGACGGCCCGCCGCAAGCACCTCGTCGTGGCTCAGCGGCTGGTCCATCATCCCTGCCGCCAGGTTGGTGACCAGCGACACCGCCAGCACCTGCGCCCCCGCGGCGCGTGCGGCAACGGTCTCGTGGACGGTTGACATGCCGACGAGGTCCGCCCCCAGGGCACGCAGCATCCGTATCTCGGCCGGCGTCTCATATTGCGGTCCGTTCAGCCCCGCGTAGACGCCCTCGGCCAGTGCCGGGTCGATCTCGCGAGCGACGGCGCGCAGCCGCGGCGAGTAGGCGTCCACCATATCGACGAAATGGGCTCCGACCAGTGGGGACCGTCCGGTGAGGTTGAGGTGGTCGCTGATCAGCACCGGTTGACCCACCGCGAAATCCTCGCGAAGGCTGCCCGCGGCGTTGGTCAGCACGACCGTGTTCACCCCGGCCGCACACGCGGCGCGCACCGGATGGACCACATCGCGCAGTTCGTGGCCCTCGTATGCGTGGATCCTGCCGACGAAGACGAGCACCCGCCGGTCACCGAGGCGCAGCGACAACAGCTGGCCACCGTGTCCCGTCGCGGTGGGCGGGATGAAACCGGGCAGCTCGGCGGTCGGCACCACCGCCACCGGATCGCCGAGTTCGTCGACCGCGGGTGCCCAGCCGGAACCCAGGACTATCGCGACGTCGTGCGCGTCCACGCCGGTGCGCTGACGGATCTCGACAGCCGATTTCCGGGCAACCGCATCCGGCGTCGTCACGGTGGGCAGCTTAGCCGTCCCCCCGGCGCCCACCGGTGCAGTGAGATACTTCGAGGATGCCCACCGCCACCGCGTCGAGTTGCGTCGAGGACGCCGTCAACCGACGCCGTGGCGATTTGGTCGACCTGTCGCACTCGATTCACGCCGAACCCGAGCTCGCGTTCGCCGAATACAGCAGCTGCGCGAAGACCCAGGCGCTGGTCGCCGACCGCGGGTTCGAGATCACCCGGGCACTCGGCGGCCTGGACACCGCCTTCCGGGCCGATTACGGCACCGGACCCTTGGTCATCGGAATTTGCGCCGAATACGACGCGCTGCCCGGAATCGGACACGCCTGCGGGCACAACATCATTGCCGCCGCGGCAGTCGGCACCGCGCTGGGGCTCGCCGAGGTGGCCGACGAGCTGGGGCTGACGGTGTCACTGGTCGGAACTCCTGCCGAAGAAGCCGGCGGTGGAAAAGTGCTGCTGCTGAACGCGGGAG
>CAZOIX010000944.1:0-2161 GCA_964579685.1 uncultured Mycobacterium sp. | reverse complement strand
TGTTGACGACGGTTGAAGACCCGGCCAGTCGCGACGGTTGAAAAGTAGGCCACCCAATCAGATTGGATGGGTGATCTCCTTGGAGGACTGGGCCTTGATCCGGCATCTTCACCGCAGCGAGGGTTTGTCGCAGCGGGCCATCGCACGACAGCTCGGCATTGCGCGTGACACGGTGACGGCCGCGGTCGCCAGCGATGGGCCACCGAAGTATGAGCGGGCCTCGTCGCCGTCGGCGATCGACGCCGTGGAGCCCCGGATTCGGGCCGTGTTGTCGACGTATCCGCAGCTGCCGGCGACGGTGCTCGCCGAGCGGGTCGGGTGGACGGGTTCGATCTCGTGGTTTAGGGAGCGGGTGCGGGCGATCCGCCCGGAGTATCTGCCCGCCGATCCGGTCGATCGGCTGGTCCACCCGCCGGGGCGGGTGGTGCAGTGCGACCTGTGGTTCCCGGCACCCAAGATTGCGGTCGGGTTCGGTCAGGAGGCGATGCTGCCGGTGTTGGTGATGGTGGCCGCGTTCTCCCGGTTCATCGCCGCGGTGATGCTGCCCTCACGCCAGACCATGGATCTGGTGGCCGGGATGTGGCAGCTGCTCTTGGGCAGCTTCGGTGGGGTGCCCCACGAGCTGTGGTGGGACAACGAGGCCGGGATCGGGCGCCGGGGCCGGTTGACTGACCCGGTCACCGCTTTGATGGGCACGCTGGGGTCGCGGTTGGTGCAACTCAAACCCTATGACCCCGAATCTAAGGGGATGGTCGAGCGAGCCAACCGGTACCTGGAGACCTCGTTCCTGCCCGGGCGCCACTTCACCTCACCCGATGACTTCAATGATCAACTCCAGCAGTGGCTTCCGACCGCCAACCGTCGCCGGGTACGGGTCCTCGACGGCCGTCCGGTTGACTTCCTGGATGCCGACCGAGCCCAGATGCTGACCCTGCCACCCGTGGCGCCGACAGTCCAGACGGTGACCTCGGTGCGACTGAGCCGCGATTACTACGTGCGGGTGGCCGGCAACGACTATTCCGTGGACCCGATTGCGATCGGCCAACTCGTCGAGGTCAGCACCACCCTGACTCACGTGACGGTAAGCAGGGCAGGCCGCGTGCTGGCGACCCATGACCGCTGCTGGGCGACGCGACAGACCCTGACCGACCCCGCCCACGTGGAAGCTGCCACAGCGCTGCGCCGGCAGTTCCAAACCGGCGCACCACCGCCAGCGGGTGATCATCTGGTGCGCGACCTGGCCGACTACGACCGCGCCTTCGGTGTCGACTTCTCCACTGGTACAGCCAGTTCCGACGGCGAGGTGGCGTGATCATGGCCGACGATCCGATCAAATCCGTCCTGCACTACGCCCAAGCCCTCAAAGCCCCACGCATCCGCGAATCCGCTGCTCGACTGGCCGAGCAAGCCCGTGACGACGGCTGGAGCCATGAAGAGTATCTGGCAGCCGTGCTCTCGCGTGAGGTCGCAGCCCGTGAAGCGTCCGGGGCCATGACCCGCATCCGCTCGGCTGGCTTTCCGACTCGGAAGTCGTTGGAGGACTTTAACTTCGATCATCAACCCGCTCTTAACCGCGACATGGTCGCCCATCTGGGGACCAGTGCGTTCCTGGCCAAGGCCCGCAACGTGGTACTGCTCGGGCCGCCCGGCACTGGCAAGACCCACCTAGCCATCGGATTAGCAATCAAGGCCGCCCAGACCGGGCACCGCATCGCGTTCGCCACCGCAGTGGACTGGGTCGCTCGGCTCAAGGCCGCCCACAACGCTGGTCGGCTCCCCGCCGAACTCGCCAAGCTGCGCCGCATCGGCCTACTCGTCGTCGACGAAGTCGGCTACATCCCCTTCGAACAGGATGCCGCCAACCTCTTCTTCCAACTGGTCTCCAGCCGATACGAACACGCCTCGCTGATCCTGACCTCGAACCTGCCCTTCGCCCGCTGGGGCGACGTGTTCGGCGATCAAGTAGTGGCCGCAGCCATGATCGACCGCATCGTCCACCACGCCGACGTCCTGACCCTCAAAGGCTCCAGCTACCGACTAAAAGACACCGGAATCGACACCCTGCCCTCCGCCAGAGCCGACAACACGGCACAATAACCACGACCACGCGTGGCCTACTTTTCACCGTCGCCTCTGGCCTACTTTTCGACCGTCGTCAACA
>CAZOIX010000943.1:0-2165 GCA_964579685.1 uncultured Mycobacterium sp. | reverse complement strand
CGTCCCGGGCGCCCGCCCGGCACCTCAGACACCCGCGAGCGCATCCTGGTGAGTGCACGGGAGTTGTTCGCGCGCAACGGGATTGACAAGACCTCCATTCGCGCCATCGCCGCAGACGCGGAAGTGGATCCGGCGTTGGTGCACCACTACTACGGGACCAAGACCCAGCTGTTCGCCGCGGCCATTCACATCCCGATCGATCCGATGCAGGTCATCGGTCCGTTGCAGCAGATCCCCGTCGAGGAGATCGGCTACGCGCTGCCGTCGCTCCTGTTGCCGTTGTGGGATTCTGCGATGGGTAAGAGCTTCATCGCCACCTTGCGATCGATTCTCGCCGGCAGCGACCCGTCGCTCGTGCGCTCGTTCCTGCAGGAGGTCATCGCGAAGGAAGTCGGCTCCCGCGTGGACGAACCTCCTGGCAGCGGGCCCATCCGTGTTCAGTTCGTGGCGTCGCAGTTGGTCGGTGTGGTCATGGCGCGCTACATCCTCGAGCTCGACCCGTTCAAATCGTTGCCGGTGGAACAGATCGCCGAAACGATCGCCCCGAACCTGCAGCGCTACCTCACCGGCGAATTACCCGGATTCGCCTGACGCCCGCTGCAACAGCCGGTGGTGTTCGGCGTCGTCGGTCACCGTGACGGCTTCGTCGATCAGCAGTACCGGAACGCCCTCGTCGATGCGGTAGGCACGCCGCAGTCGCGGGTTGTACAACAACTCGTCGTCCACCAGAAGGAGCGGGCCACGGTCCTGCGGGCATACGAGGATGGCGAGAAGCTTTTCGTCGAGCACGGCGCGCGTGTCAGCCCGCCGGAATGACCGGCACGTTCCCGCCGGACTGTTGCTGCGACTGAGCGATCATCTGCTGCTGCGACTGAATCTTGCGCTGGTATTGGAGGGTCGCCTTCAGCGCCTCGACCAGCGCCGTCTGGTTGGGGCGGCGATCCAGACCTTCCTGAAGTGCCTCGGCATTCGCCTGGGACACCGGGAACCCCTGTCGACGCAGATTCACGGCGTCGTCGATCAGGACCGAGATCTGTCCGCCCCCATCACCCTGGCCGTACTGGTCGTAGATCTGCAGGAGGATCTGGTCACCGTTCAGCTTCTTCGGCTTGTTCGCCGCGTCGGAGCACTTCTTGTCATCCGGCTCGCAGCCGGCCGCTGCGGCAACGGCCGCTTCGGCGTCCTTGGTGCAGTCGTCACCGGTGCAGCTGCGCGGGGCTTGGGTGTTCGTGGGTTCGGCGGGCTGGGCGAGCGCCGCCGGCACGCCGACCCCGGACAGGAGGCCCGCGGCGAGCACGCCGCCGACGAGGGCGCGACGCCAGTCAGCGCGAGCATTGCCGGTCTGCGATGTCATCAACCCTCCAGCGCGGTAGACCATGTTGTCGAGCAGTTGTTGAGCAGCGGCGATTTGCCCGCCCCGACGACAACTGCCGCCAGCGGGAGCCTAACAGCGTGACGACCATGGGGCACGGCCGCGACGGTCACCCACCAGCGATCTCGGTGCGTATTGCGACGGTCAATCGCTTGTACCGGTTCGTATCGCGATCCAGGTACCAGGCGTTACGGGACGGCTTGGGGACGCCCGCGTCTCGAAGGGGACTGATCAGTGGCCGGAACGATGCGCTGAGCGTCATCTCGGGCACCACGTGCACGATGTCGGGCGGGCTGCCGACCGGCAGGTCGGCGAGTGCTTCGGACAGGTCTGCCGAGGCGATGCTGCCGCCCGGTTGCAGCGCGAGTGCGGTCACGGCGAGGTGTTCGTCTCCCGCATCCACCCCATAGGTGACCGCGAGATCCACCGCGCCTAGGCGGCTCACGGCATCGTTCACCGGGGAGGCGTACACGACGCCGGCCGGCGAGTGGATCACGGTCCCGCGATTGTCGACGAGCCAGTAGTCGCCGTCGTCGTCGCGCCGGAACAGGTATTCGGTGGACACCCACGTGTCCGCCGGCGCGAAGACGCCGCGTTTGACCGATGCGGTCGGGTCGACCGGTCCGCGTGGACGGGCGAGCAGGACACCGACCTCATTGGGGTCTGCACGACGCACGAACCCGCGCTCGTCCTCGAGGATCAGATCGTCCTCGGGGTCGTAGGCCGCCAAGGCGATCTCGCCGCTGCCGGGCAGCGGCCTGCCCTTGCTGCCGACCTTGGCCCCGGACACGTT
>CAZOIX010000942.1:0-2169 GCA_964579685.1 uncultured Mycobacterium sp. | reverse complement strand
GGCCCAAGTTCTACTACGCCACGCAGGCCACCATCGAGCCGCCGACGTTCGTGCTCTTCGCCGCCGATGCCAAGTCGGTCCACTTCAGCTACGAGCGATTCCTGGAGAACCGCATCCGCGACGCGGTCCAGTCCTGCATGCGGCTCGACGAGGCGCGCACGGCCAACCGCTACCACGCCTTGCAGACCCGCGAGAAAGCGTAGGGGTCCAGTGATCAGGTGGGCGCCGCTTCGGTTGTGAAGTGAACCGCGGCCTCACACAGACGACGGGCGTACCTCCAGCCGCTTGTGTGGATTTTGTGTGCTTTGATTGAGCGTCGGGAGGCGTGGCGACACCTCCCGACGCGGTCAGGTGGCCGTCCCTCCGCGGGTCGTGTCGTATCGGACACGGCCGAGGGTGAGCGTGGCCCTGATCGCTCCCTTTGACCCCGAACGGTTGGACGGGCGTTTGGGCCCGCACCACAAGCCTGGGAGCGAAGCGATGGTACAGGAAAGCTGCGTTGGGATCGACGTGTCCAAGGCGAAGCTGGACGTCGTCCTGGCAGACACGGGCGAGAGCGTGACGGTGGCGAACACGCCGGCGGGTTTGGCGGAGCTGCTGCGCCGGCTGCACCGGATCGGTCCGCTCGCCGTCGGGGTGGAGGCCTCGGGCGGCTACGAGCGCGGACTGATCGCGCATCTGCACGACGCCGGCCACACGGTCTACCTGCTCGACCCGGCGCAGGTGCGCGCCTTCGCCCGGTCGATGCGCCAGCGCGCCAAGACCGACCGGATCGACGCCGCGATGATCGCCCGCTACCTGCAGGTGGCGCGCGACCGGCTGACCCCGGCCGCACCGGATCCCGCCCGCACCCGGCTGGCGCAGCTGGTCGCCTACCGCCGCCGCCTGGTGGCCGAGGCCGCCGCGCTGAAGAGCCAGCAGGCGCTCGTGGAGGAGCCGGTGGTGCGGCGCATGCAGGCGGCGCGGCTGCGCAGCCTCGCCCACGCCGTCCTCGTCCTCGACAAGGAGATCGCCCGGCGCATCGCCGAAAGCCGCGTGCTGGCGCAGCGGGCGCGGCGGCTGCGCCAGGTCCGCGGCGTCGGGCCGGTGCTGGTGGCGACGCTCGTCGCCGAGCTGCCGGAACTCGGCACGATCGGCGCCAAGCGTATCGCCTCGCTGGTCGGGGTGGCGCCGCATGCTCGCCAGTCGGGCGCCACCGACCGGGGCGGGCGTTGCGCCGGCGGGCGCAAGTCGGTGCGCGACGTGCTCTACATGGCCGCCCTCAGCGCCGTCAGCAGCAAGGACCCGGTCCTGCGCCCCTTCTACGAGCGGCTGCGGACGGCCGGAAAGCCCTTCAAGGTCGCCATCACCGCCGTCATGCGAAAGCTCATCACCCACCTCAACGCCATCGTCCGCAAGGAAGAAACCGACCGCATCGCCACCGCATAGAAGACACGGTTGCTCACTCCCGCGAAAGCGGGAGTCCATAGGGCCTGTCGGCCGTGTCCCGACGGAATGCGAGGCCAGTCCGAAACAGACCCAATCCTCGAACTACTCCAACGAAGACTGGCAAATGCGCCGGTGAGCGCGCCCGGGTTGGTCCAGAATTACACGGAGCTATCCCCGCAATTCACAACCATTTCCATATCTTGGGGTCGACAGAGCGGATTACCCACAATGTGGGGCTGTGAGGGCTAGACCGACTCACAAGGGCTGGTCATGATCTTTCATGACGAAGCAGGAGGCTGCCGGCAAATGCCGACCGCCTCCCTGATTTCCTCGCGACCCAACCTAGGCTGGGCCTGCGAGGCCATCTGCTCTGTGCACCCCGGATTGAATTCCGGATGGGCCTATGGGTCAAGCCCAGCTTACTAAAATGGAGGCCATTATGGCCAATTTCATTGTGAGTTATGATCTCAACGGCCCATACCCGACACACAACCAGATAGACCAACACATCTGCGGTCTTCGCCCGGTGTTCGTGACGGCCAGAATCCTGGAGTCAGTCTGGTATATTGCCGGGCCGACTACGGACGTGGCTTTGAGAGATTATCTCCTTCAGGTGATGAGTCCCAACGATCGGGTTGTCGTCGCGCGAACACCCGCGATTGCTTGGTACAATCTTCTGGTCTCAAATCAGCCGCTAAAACAGGCGTTTGAGAATCTGCCTCTGGCGGCATAGACAGAGGG
>CAZOIX010000941.1:0-2170 GCA_964579685.1 uncultured Mycobacterium sp. | reverse complement strand
AAACAGCCCCTGACCTGCAGAAACGCAGAATCAGGGGCTGTTTCGTTCCCGGCGCGTGCTACCAACGTGCTATCCCGATCCAGCTCCTCTGAGCGGCCTCGTGCGATGAGGCGGAGTTCGTCGACTGCGGTTCCCCGGTCGGTGCCTTGAGTGCGTGCCGGCGTGCGCAACCGGACAGTGCGATCTCGAGCGCCTGTCCGGTGTCAGTCCTCGCCCCATGCGGGAAGGGTAGGTACGGGTTCGGACGCACCGTCTCAGTCGGCCGGCGCGTTCAACTCCCGAACTCGAGACTTGATCCAGGCACGGTTGAAGACAGCGAGCAAGGCGCGCCCGACAACTTGCACAGCCATGGTCCCCGCGAGCACCCAGCTCGCGAAGTCGGGGTTGCTGGTCACGAGCAACGCGAGCGTGGCAAGGCCAAAGCACCAGCCGAACTGATAGAACGTGCGCACAGGATCGGAGACTAGGACCTCCGAGTGCCGGCCACTGCTGCTTTCGGAGATTCTGGAACATCTGACCCAGTCTCGACCTAGGCTCACGCCATGGGTGCTGCCGTAGCTCTGTTCGTGCTCCTCCTGATCGTCGCGGGAGCCTTCGCTATCTCTCCTGTCGTCGGGTTCATCGCGATCGCCGTGCTCGTCTTCGCCTTCTTCAAGCTAGCGAAGGTCGAGATCGAGACCGTCCAGGAGCCGAAAGAGCCCGAGGCTCAGTCCTTCAAGTCCGAACTCAAGAAGCCCGCCGACACCCATGTCGCAGCGAAGCCTCAGGCGAACTTGATCGAGCCCTGGTCGGGTCGACTACAGCACTATGAAGTTGCCGGCGAGTTCTACCGCTCGGCCAGCATCCAGAAGCTCTTCACCGGCGCGTCGGTGCGCAAGGAAGGCGGCGCGGAACTTCGACTCCCCGCAGTGCTCGTTCCCGACCCTGGCAACCCGTTCGATCGCAACGCAGTGGCTGTCTACGTGAACGATCACCATGTCGGCTACCTCGAGCGCGAGGATGCGAAAGACTTCGCTCCCGCGCTCGCCGCGCTGGCGCAGCAGGGACAGAGCCTCCAGGTCGAGTCCCGTCAGTGGGCCCGCTACGACAACTACCGCAGGGATCTCTACTCACGCGTCACGCTGCGTCTACCCGACCCCGACGCGATCACCCCGCGGAACGCAGTCCCTTCGGACTCCGTCGTCCTTCCCGCAGGGTCGACCATTCAAGTCACGAAGGAGGACGAGCACATGGACGCCATTACGCCGTGGCTCGACGCCAAGGGTGGCGAGGTGACTCTTGCGGTCACTCTGCATGCGATCGTCGATATTCGTCCCCGAAGCGCGGTCGACGCCGTTCAGGTTCAGATCGATGGTCGACCGGTGGGCATCCTGTCCCCCACGTCGACCGCGAACGTCCTCCCGCTCGTCAAGTACGTCGCGGAACGAGGCATGGCGCCGGTCGCGCGCGCGACGCTCAAGGGCAACGCGCTCAAGGCCGACGTGACGCTGCACGTCTCCAAGGCTCAGGATGTCGATCCCGCGTGGATCATGACGCTCGGCCCGGTCACCCAGCCGATCCCGTCCCCCGAACCCGCTTCGCAGCGGCCCGAATTCGAATGGGATGACGATCCGGAAGCCACCCCGCTTCCATAGACATCAGCCGCGACCCGCCCGCCGCGACGCGGCCTGCAATTGCAGGTCAGAGGCGGGTTTGACCAGGTCAGACCCAGTGTCCGAAGACAGTAGGCGTACTGGTTCAAACCCAGTATCGCCCACATACAGAGGCCCCGTCGTTCATCCGAACGGCGGGGCCTCACCATCGAACCCGGTCTCCGCGGCGCCCGCGCGATGCACGCGGGCTCAGGAGAACGAGATCACCTGGCCCTCGTCCGCTGAGGAGACCAGGATCGACACCCGGTCCAGCAACGTCATGACCTGTCGGTCATGCGAGACGAACAGAGGTTGCGGCAACCTCGGCTCCAGGCGCAGTGGTCCACCGAGGTCAGACCCGGAGTCCCAGGCGATTCCCGTGCAGGAGTCCCACGTCTCCGTCCACCGGATGTCCGCCCCTGTGACGGTGGCCGCGATGGATCACCCGGTGAGCCGCGCCCAGGGGCCTCCGTCCGCGCCGATGGAGCGCAGGCGCCGCCGCAGTCTTCTCACCCGTCGTCGCGACAGCTCGAACCCAC
>CAZOIX010000940.1:0-2172 GCA_964579685.1 uncultured Mycobacterium sp. | reverse complement strand
CACCGTCGCCATAGGCCCGTCGATGGCGAGAAACACCAGCAACAGCTGCAACATCTGCCTCGGCAACACCTCCAGTCCCGGAATTTTGAATTCATCGGCCGGTGTCGGCCGCGATCGCTTCCGGACCGGGCCAGGAGAGTGGCTGCGACACGCCCGACATGCGGTGACCAGGCAAAATTTTCTTTTGCGCCCGCCGCCCGCCGCGGATGTGTGGTCTGGGCCACACGGTGTAGCGGTCGGTGATCCGATCGGAAGCGGTCGAAAAGCCTTGATATGCAGGCAAATCCGGCTGCCAGACGGCGGAAAATGCCGCTTTCGCGCGGTTTGGGGCGATTCCCCGCCTGTTGGGACACCGCCGTACACGCTGGGCTTTTGACGCCGTAACCAGGGGGTGGGGTTCGCTTTCATCAGGTTGCGTGGGTACGGTCGTCGTCGCTGGCTGTTCTGCATCAGCCAAGACAAAACAATGATGGTGAGAGACGGAGGAACCCGTGGCCCTTCCCCAGTTGACCGACGAACAGCGCGCGGCAGCGTTGGAGAAGGCTGCTGCCGCTCGTCGAGCGAGAGCTGAGCTCAAGGATCGGCTCAAGCGTGGCGGCACCAACCTCAAGCAGGTCCTCAAGGACGCCGAGTCCGACGAGGTCCTGGGCAAGATGAAGGTTTCTGCCCTGCTGGAAGCCCTGCCCAAGGTCGGCAAGGTCAAGGCGCAGGAGATCATGACCGAACTCGAGATCGCCCCCACCCGCCGTCTGCGCGGTCTGGGCGATCGCCAGCGCAAGGCGCTGCTGGAAAAGTTCGACCAGTAATCCCGGGCGCATTAGTTGAGCGCCGGCCGGGGGGCCGGACGGGTGATCGTGCTGTCTGGCCCCTCAGCTGTCGGGAAATCGACTGTTGTCCGCTGCCTGCGGGACCGCGTTCCCGACTTGAATTTCAGCGTGTCCGTCACCACCCGGGCCCCGCGCCCGGGCGAGGTCGACGGCGTCGACTATTCATTTGTGACAGCCGACCGCTTTCAGCAGCTGATTGACCGGGGTGACCTGCTGGAATGGGCCGAGATCCACGGCGGCCTGCATCGCTCGGGCACACCCGCACAACCCATCCGCGCCGCCACCGAGGCTGGTCAGCCCGTTCTCATCGAGGTGGATCTGGCCGGAGCGCGTGCCGTCAAGAAATCCATGCCGGAAGCCGTGACGGTGTTCCTCGCGCCGCCCAGCTGGGAGGCATTGGAGACCAGGCTGACAGGCCGCGGCACCGAGAGCCCCGAGGCGATGGCCCGCCGGCTGGCCACCGCACGCGAAGAACTCGCGGCGCAGGATGACTTCGATGTCGTCGTCGTGAACAGCGAATTGGAGTCTGCGTGCTCCGAATTGGTATCCTTGCTGGTGGCCCACGGTGAGCCACCCGAATTTCACGCATAGACCGCCAGGAGATCTTCTACGTGAGCACCCCCCACGCCGACGCCCAGCTGACCGCTGTCGATGACATTGAGTCCGGCGTCGGCGCCTATGACACCCCGCTGGGTATCACCAATCCGCCCATCGACGAGCTGCTCGACCGCGCGTCCAGCAAGTACGCGCTGGTGATCTACGCGGCCAAGCGCGCGCGCCAGATCAACGACTACTACAACCAGCTCGGCGACGGCATCCTCGAGTACGTCGGCCCGCTGGTCGAGCCCGGCCTGCAGGAGAAGCCGCTGTCGATCGCGATGCGCGAGATCCACGGAGACCTTCTCGAACACACCGAAGGCGAATAGCAGAGGGCACGGCGATGAGCCTCTGGGGCGAGAGCTGAAGTGACCGAACGCAAGCGGATCATCGTCGGTGTCGCCGGTGGTATCGCCGCGTACAAGGCGGCCACGGTCGTCCGTCAGCTGACCGAGGCGGGCCATTCTGTGCGCGTCGTCCCGACCGAGTCCGCACTCCGCTTCATCGGCGCGGCGACGTTCGAAGCCCTTTCCGGCAACCCGGTCCACACCGGCGTCTGGGATGACGTCCATGAGGTGCCCCATGTGCGGATCGGGCAGGAGGCCGACCTCGTGGTGGTCGCCCCTGCCACGGCCGACCTGCTGGCGCGGGCCGTCGCGGGCCGTGCCGACGACCTCCTGACCGCCACCTTGCTCACCGCGCGAGGTCCGGTGCGCTTTGCGCCGGCGATGCACACCGAGATGTGGGT
>CAZOIX010000939.1:1611-2174 GCA_964579685.1 uncultured Mycobacterium sp. | reverse complement strand
GCGCCAGTCGGTGAGCCTGGGCTCGACTGTGCCACCGGCGATCTCGGCCAACAGCGCACTGCAGCGATCCAGCGCGGCAATCGAGATCGCCGGATCGACGGCACGTTCGTAGCGGCGGCCGGCCTCACTGGCCAGGTGCAGACGGCGCTGGGTGCGCGAGACGGCGGCCGGATCCCAGACCGCGGCTTCGAGCAGCACGTCGGTGGTGCTGTCCCGAACCTCCGTGGTGCCCGCCCCCATCACGCCGCCGATCGCGGCTGTGGCGACGTCGTCGACGATGAGCACGTCAGCCGGATCGAGGCGGCGCTCGATGTCGTCGAGGGTGACCACCGTCTCGCCCGGTTCGGCGAACCGCACCCGGAAGCCGCCGGTGATCAGGCTGCGGTCGTGGGCGTGCATCGGATGCCCGATCTCCAGCATCACGTAATTGGTGACGTCGACGGCCGGGGAGATGGCGCGGATACCCGACAGCAGCAATCTGCGCTGCATCCACCACGGCGACACTGCTTTTGGATCGATACCGGTCACCGGGCGCAGTCCGAAGCGCAACACCCCGGTGCCCG
>CAZOIX010000939.1:0-1601 GCA_964579685.1 uncultured Mycobacterium sp. | reverse complement strand
CGTCACCTTGCGCGGGCAGCGGGGCGACGCCTGCCGGGTCGACGTAGTCGAGGTCGTAGGCGTTGGCGATCTCGCGGGCCATTCCGCGCACCGACAGGCAGTAGCCGCGGTCGGGGGTGATCGCCAGGTTGAACACGACGTCGTCGAGGCCGAGCACGTCGGCGGCAGGGGTACCCGGTTCGGCGGTGCCCTCCGGCAGCACCAGGATGCCCGAATGGTCTGTGCCGAGATTGAGTTCCGCTGTCGAACAGATCATGCCGTCGCTGGTCCGCCCGTATGTCTTGCGGGAGGAGATGGCGAAGTCGCCGGGTAGCACGGCTCCGGGCAGCGCGACCACGACGAGATCACCGACCGCGAAGTTGGTTGCTCCGCAGACGATGTCACGTGGCTCGGGTTCACCGACGTCGATCTTGACCGCGCGGATGGGCTTCTTGAACTCGGTCAGCTCTTCGATCGCGACAACTGTGCCGATCGTCAGAGGACCGCTGACGGGTCCGACGCCGATGACCTCTTCGACCTCGTGGCCGATCCGGATCAGGGTCTGCTCGAGCTCGTCAGCAGGCACATCCCAGCCGGGAGCTCCGGCTTGAACGACCTCGCGCAGCCAGCTGTAGGGCAGACGCATCAGGCTCCGACTCCGAACGGCAGCGAGAAGCGGACGTCGCCCTCGACCATGTCGCGCATATCGGGAATACCATTGCGGAATTGCAGCGTGCGCTCCAATCCCATTCCGAAGGCGAACCCGGAATAGACTTCCGGGTCGATACCGCAGGCGCGCAACACATTCGGATTGACCATGCCGCAGCCGCCCCACTCGACCCAGCCGGGACCGCCCTTCTTGTTCGCGAACCAGATATCGACCTCCGCGGAGGGCTCGGTGAACGGGAAGAAGTGCGGTCGGAACCGGGTGCGGCCCTCGGGGCCGAATTCGGAGCGGGCGAACGCATCCAGCGTCCCACGCAGATGAGCCATCGTCAGTCCCTTGTCCACGGCCAGGCCCTCCACCTGGTGGAAGACGGGCGTGTGAGTCGAGTCCAGTTCGTCGGTCCGGAAGGTGCGACCGATCGAGATGATGTAGACCGGCAGATCGCGCTCGAGCAGTGCGCGGATCTGGACGGGTGACGTGTGGGTGCGCAGCACCTGACGTGACCCGTCCGGAGCGATGTGGAACGTGTCCTGCTCGCTGCGCGCCGGATGATCGGGCGGAAAGTTCAGCGCATCGAAATTGAACTGCTCGGTCTCGACCTCGGGTCCCTAGGCGAGCTCCCACCCCATTGCGACGAATGTGTCGGCGACGTGCTCGGCCAGGATCGTGATCGGATGGCGGGCACCGACGGGCTGACGTGTCGACGGCAGCGTGACGTCGATGCGCTCGGCCACCAGCACCGCGGCGTCGCGCTCGGCGCGCAGCACCGCGAGGCGCTCGTCGTAGGCCTGCTGCGCCTCGGTGCGCGCCACGTTGACCCGCTTACCTGCGTCGGCGCGATCGGTCTTGGGCAGCGCCCCCAGCGCCTGCCGAGCAAGCGCGATCGGCGCACGATCGCCCCGTTGCTCGGTCTTGGCCCGGGCGAGCGCGTCGAGGTCGGTCGCCTCGTCAAAGG
>CAZOIX010000938.1:0-2175 GCA_964579685.1 uncultured Mycobacterium sp. | reverse complement strand
TCCCAAGATCGCTCTAGACTACGATTACGGTCCGGGGATCGTCTATGCGAGTTTTGGCCGGGGCTTCAACTCGAATTTCGGCCCCGCATGGCAGTGGGATCCGGCGCAGTACGAGCGCGTGGAGAAGCCGACCACCATCGACAGCTATGAACTTGGCTGGAAAGGCCGCGCACTCGACGGCGGCCTGGAGTGGGAGACGGCGATCTTTTACCTGGAGCAGGAAAACCGCAGGACGTTCGTCACCAACCCTGATCCGACTGGACCGTCCACGCTGGCGACCACTGGCCAGCTCTACTCCAGCCAGGGACTTGAAGCCTCGCTGCGTGTGTTCCCGACTGACGCCACATCGATGATGATCAACTACACCTACCTCGATCCGAAGTGGGAAGAGTTCACGGTCGATACGTTCGGTGGACCGCTCGACTTCTCGGGCACTACGCCACAAGGCGTGCCGGAGCATATGTTCTATGCCGAGCTGAAACACGATTTCACGTCATGGCTCACGGCGCGTGCGACGTACGAATGGTATGACGACTACTTCATCACTGTCGACAAATCGGCGTCCGACGGACAGATCGACCTGCTCAACCTCTCGGCGACCGTCAGACATCCCGAGTACGAAGATGTCGCCGTCGATCTGTCGGTCACCAACGTGCTGGACGAAGAGTATTTCTACTACTTCGGCGGATCACGCACGGCGGTGACCAATGTGTCGCCCGGCGTGCCGCGCCAGTTCCGCGCTACGTTGAGGTATGCGTTCTGATGCGCTGGTTCGCCGCCCCGGTCGCTGCGCTTGTGCTTGCGGGTTGCGGGAGCGAGTCCCTGCCCCCGCATTCCGAGGCGCGGGCCGCACCCGAAACCGCAAAGGCATTGCCGCTCGACTACACCGAGACATTCAGGATCTACGAGCGTGACGACTACCATATCGTGGACATTGAAGCGTCCGTCATCGCCTGGGGCGGCGCTTCGGATGGCCCGAAACAACGCGCCCGGCTTGTACTCGTCCCTCGCGAGACGACCCAGCCGGAGCTCACTGGCGATCTCGCCGATGCGACGATCATCAGGACGCCGGTCGAGCGAATTGCGGTCAACGAACAGGTTCACGAGGCCATCCTGAGAGCGCTGGATGTCGAGGACCGGATCGTCGCTGTGGGCGGCCATTCGAGTTATGACGATGAGATACGAGGCCGGGTGAAGGCGGGCGAGATACAGCAGGTTGGTTATGGCTGGCACCAGCCGCCAACGCTGGATGCGCTTGTCGCTTCGCGGCCAGATGTCTTTCTGGTTCGCATGGCGGATCTGACCCACACGCAGCAGATCGAACGCGTACGGGCGCTGGGTATACCCGTTGTCCCGACCTTCATCGATGCCGAGCCCCACTACATGGGTCGTGTGGAGTGGGTAGAGCTTGTCGGATTGCTGGTCGGGCGTGAGCAGGAGGCGCAGAAGTTCGTTTCTGACGTAGAGCAGGAAGTGACCCGTCTGAAGGAGCTGGCCTCCACCCAGCAACGACGCTCGCTTCTCTGGGCGTGGTATGAGGGAAGCGGCGATCGCTGGTCCGTTACGCAGCGCAACGCTGACGCTGCACTGATCCGTGACGCCAACGTCGAGCTGGTGCTGGGCAAAGAGGACGATCCCAGGCTCGATACGTTTTCGCGGCTGTCGACGGAACAGCTTCTCGAATCCGCGACCGACGCCGACTGCTGGATGATCCGCGATCCGCTCTCGACGGTCTACACCCGGCACGATCTGCTGGAGCGCTTCAAGGCTTATCGAGAGGACTGCGTGTTCTGGCAGCCCGGGCGGAGGCACCCGGACGCGGACTCATGGGAGGTTTGGGAGATGGGGCATATCCGCCCCGACTGGCTCCTGTCCGACCTGATCAAGATTGCGCACCCGGAACTGCGGGATGGGGACTACCGCTACTTCCAGCCGGAAACGTGGGAGGCCGGGGATGGGGGCACGGGTCACAACTAGCAGCCTGACGCTACTTGTCGGACTTTCCGCACTGTCGCTGTATGCACTGGCGTTTGGGCAGATTTCGCTCTCGTTCGGCGATGCGCTGTCGGCTCTGGCCGGCTTGCAGGGCGACGAACTGGTTTCCCAGATTGTGCTCGATATTCGCCTTCCCCGCGTTCTGACGGCGATCCTCGCAGGCGGCGCGCTGGGGATTGC
>CAZOIX010000937.1:0-2176 GCA_964579685.1 uncultured Mycobacterium sp. | reverse complement strand
GACCACGCACGGGCTCGACGACCTGGCGGCGACGGCGCCGATGCTGGGCGGGCTGGCGTTGATCGTGGTGTTGATCGTCTACCAGTTCCGGGCGCGACGCCCGCTGCTGACGGTGCGCAGCGTCCTGACGAGTGCGATCCCGGTCGCCGGGGTGGGTGTCGCGCTGTTCGCCGCCGCGGCGTCGGTGGCGGCAACGGTGTTGACGGCCAACGTGTTACTGCAGAGCTACAGCCCGGTGCAGGTCGGTCTGCTGTATCTGCCCGAGCTCGGTGGCGCGCTCGTGATGGCGGTGGTGTTCGGGTTCGTCATCACCCGGCGGGCGATGCACTATCTGCCGCTGGTGGGCATGGCACTGCTGGCCGCAGGCATCCTGGTGTTCCGGCTGGCCCTGCCCGCGAGTGTGCCGCTGGCGCTGGTCGGCTCGTTGTTGACGGGTCTGGCGTTGGGGGCCGCGGTGGCGCCCGCGCTGTTCGTGGCGGGCTTCTCGCTCGAGTCCTCCAGTCTGCAAAGGGTTTTCGCGATCATCGAGCTGCTGCGCGCGGTGGCGGCATTCATGGTGGCACCCATCCTGGCGCACATCGCCGATGCGCTGCCTGGCGATCTGGCGGCGGGTACGGGCATCACGTTGTGGATCGGATTCGGGCTGGCGGTCGGCGGCGCTGTGTTCGGGGTGGTGATCTACGCCTTGAGCGGTGCGCGGCCGCAGACGCCGGACCTCGACGAGTTCCTCGACGGCGAATCGCCCGCCTGGTACTCGCCGCCGCTGCTCGCGCGGGTGCGGGGTCTGCCGACCCGGCCGACGCTCCCCACGGCGGCGACGCCCGCGGTGGCGGTGCGTGCGGCGACGGGCGTCGGGCCGGTGGTGTTCGCCTATGACGGGACGGACCTGGCGGCGTGTGCGATCGAGCAGGCCGCGGGGCAGTTGGAGTCCGGGCGGTGCGCATTGGTGGTCTGCGTGTGGCAGACCGCCGACGTCGGCTTCACGCCCGTCAACGGGCACCGGTTCGACGCCAGCAATGCGGTGGAGGTGCGTCACGCGGCGGAAGCCGCTGCGGCGCAGGGGGCTTCGCTGGCGTCGCGGGCCGGGCTGCGCGCCGAATGCGTTGCGGTGGAGGCGGCGCCGACGTGGCGGGGGATCGTCACGGCGGCCGACGAGCACGGGGCGAGCCTGATCGTGTTGGGTCCGCATCGCCGCAGCGGACTGTTCGGGCACCTGCAGGGCAGTGTCGCGGCGGCGGTGGTCGCGCATGCGACGGTTCCGGTCATGCTCATTCCCGAGGCGCCCTGCCGCTGACGGCGTCAGGGTCGGAGTCGGTATTTCAGTTTCGGCCCTACGCACGAGAGTGTCACCAGGGCTGCGGTTTTCCGGGGAAGCGACCACAGCCCTGTGTGCACTTTCGAGCATAGGAAGCCGGAACCACCATGCTGGTCGAACGCGCAACGCCCGGCGCCTACCTCACGCTGGGGAGTCCGGCCACCCGGGTTCGGCAGGTTCGGCCACAGGCGGTGTGGCGAGTTCGCTGGTGGAAATGCTGCGACGCTGCGCGGCGTCGTGCGGCATCGTGTCGCGGCACTGCTGAAGGCGACTCTTGTACGCCTCGGTCGGCGTGGATTCCGGGTTGGCCGCACCCGGTGGTCCCCACTCCCCGCGAGGGTTGGCACCCGTAAAACGCCAGGGGCCGAACACATCTCCCAAGGGCGCGGGATTGGGTCCCTGCTGAGGGGTGGTCGCCGCCGGAGGGGCATCGGCGATGGGAGGCTGCGGATGATCGGTGAACTCGATGCGCCACAACAGGACTGCATCCTTGTCCGGGTCGGCCTCGGCCTCGTCGGGAGCCGCGACTGACACGTACCTGCCCGGCATCGAGCCTTCGCGGAAGACGTTGTACACGCCGTCACACACGTAGGCCCGGTACCCGCCGTCGTCCATCGGCGCGAGTTCGAGGACGTGGAAGTATTCGTTGCCGTAGAAGTTGCCCGGCGGCCCGAAGCCGTAACGCGGATCGTCGAACGGTTCGATGTACCAGAGCTGAAACGGCTCGCCGGGAAACGTCTCGGTGTTGGAGGGCCCGGACGGTACAGCGCGGTGAAAGCCCGGGTACACGCTGTCCTCGTCGAGGGCGAAATCGCCGATCCGATGCGACTCCAGATAGGCTCGCAACGGCACCGCCGGAAC
>CAZOIX010000936.1:0-2177 GCA_964579685.1 uncultured Mycobacterium sp. | reverse complement strand
GCCGCCCGACGTCACGACAGGCACACCGGGAACCGCACGGCCCAGTTCTTCGGCGGTACGGCGGGCTCCGACGACGACAGCACGCACGGCGTCGGAGCCGCACCGACTGCACCGCAGCGCCGGTTCGGCGCGGCCGCACCAGCGGCACACCGCACCCGCAGTGTCCCGCGCGGGCAGCGACAGCGGACCCGTGCAATGCCGGCATCGGGCGATGGTGCGGCAACGACCGCATGCCAGTGCGGGCACATAGCCGCGGCGGGGCACCTGCACGAGCACCGGCAGACCGGATCCCAGTGCCGTGCGGGCGGCCTGCAGCGCCATCGAGGGCAGCCGGGCGGTCCGTGCCGCGGGGTCGCGCTCTTGTGCGAATCCGCTGTCCTCGACGGCCACGACGCGCGGCGACCGGGCGCGCACCTCCTGTCGGGTGGCCACCAGATCGTGCGCCCAGCCGCTGCGGACCAGCGCCTGCGCCTCGGCGGTACGGGCAAATCCGCCGATGAGCGAGGCACAGCGCAGCTGATGGGCGCGAAGCATCGCCACCTCCCTGGCGTGCGGGTAGGGGGCGCGAGGCTCGGCGAGCGTGTCGTCGCCGTCGTCCCACACCATCACCAGACCGAGATCGGTCACGGGGGCGAACGCCGCGCTGCGGGTGCCGACCACGATGCGGGCGGTGCCGCGCAACACCGACAGCCAGCGCCGGTAACGCTGGGCAGGGCCCAGACCCGCGGACAGCGCCACCACCGCGAACTCGTCGACCCGCTCGGTGACCGCGGCGTGCACCGCGTCGACGTCGCGCTGGTCCGGCACGATCACGAGGGCACCGCGTCCGGCGTTCGCGGTCGCCGCCGCCAGTTCCGCGAGACGGTCGGTCCACCGCTCCCCGGGCAGCGCCTGCCATACGGCGCGGGCGGCACGCCCGTCGCCAAGGGCCGCGACGTATTGCTCGCCGCCTCGGTATGCCGTCCACGCCGAGGCGTCCACGGGTGCCGCGACCAGCGGTGCCGGTTCGACCGCAGTCTGCTTCTCGACGTTGGCGTGCCGCGGCGGGACGGCGAGGCGTAACACGTCCGCGCGGGTGCCCGCGTAACGTGCGGCGACGGCGTCGGCGAGCCTGCGCACATCGGGGGTCAGGACCCGCTCGGCCGATACGGTGCGGTCGAGCCAGCCGAGCTTTCCGACATGGTCTGTGTCTGAACGCCTTTCGAGGACAAACGCATCGACCAAGCGACCGTGGAAGCGCACCCTCACCCGGACACCGGGTTGAGCGTCGTCGCTTTGTTCAGCGGACACTAAATAGTCGAACTCGCGGTCGAGGTGCGGTACCGACAGCATCGGGAGCACGCGCGCGATCGGCTCGTGCTCGGCCTGCTGCCGGTGTGTGGTCACCTATGCAGTGGTAGCAGACCGCGCCGACGGCTGTGCTGGCCGACCGAAGAAGAAACCGGCGGTGATGAGCAACAGCGACGTCGCGTAGGCCCACCAGATGGGCACGGCGAGCGTCTCTGTTCGTGTTGGCGCGAGCACGAACTTGGAGATGCCGATCATGCCGTCCGACACCGCGAAACACACCGCCCCCAGCGCGGTCCACGGGGTCGGCAGCGCAGCCATCAGCGCGGTGCACACCATGGCCCCCAGCACCGCGATGTACAGCGTGACGGGTAGCACCATTCCCTCGGCGATCAGCCGCGGCCAGAACCACACCAGGAGCACGCCGCAGGCCGCGACGGTGATCGCCGCGGCCACGAGCCGAGGACCCGACCGCGCCGCCAGCGGGACGAGCGCGGCCAGGAAACACAGGTGCGCCACCAGAAAGGCCCCGAGCCCCAGCACGAACGACGGCTCCCACCACGGCATCGCCAACAGAAAGTCCCCTGCCGCCGAGAACAGCAGAGCCGCGACGAGCCACCGGCGTTCGCGAACGAGTGGATGCGTGCGCGCCGCGACGGCGAGCAGCACCGCGGTGGCGGCCTTGACCACCGGCTGCAGCGCGAATTGGCCGGTCAACTCGGCACCGGATGGCAGTCGCAGCGCCGTGACGATCAGGAATATGCCGTAACACGCACCGACGACCGCGGCGCTCGCCCACAGCAGACTGGTGCGCCGGTGTGCGTACCGTGTCCCCATGTCAGTCGCTGAGGAGAAACCGGCCGTCGACGCCATCCTGCTGAAGGTAATGG
>CAZOIX010000935.1:0-2181 GCA_964579685.1 uncultured Mycobacterium sp. | reverse complement strand
TAGATCACCTCCGGTTCGGGCTCCCAGATCTTCGCGTTCTCCACACCGGGAAGTCCTGCCAGAGCGCGGTATTCACTGCCCATGGCGACCCAGTCGTCGGTCTCGGCGATGACTGCGGGTTTGCATGCGATGGCATCGCGGACGACGGCGAACGAATCGCGGTTGGACACCAGCAGGGTGTAGAAGCCGTCGAACACGGCACACAGCTCCTTGAGTGCCGCCTCGACATCGCGGCCGTCGGCCAGCTGCTTGGCGATGAAACGCGCACCTACCTCGGTGTCGTTCTCGCTGTCGAATGACACTCCCGCCGCGCGTAATTCACGTCGAACCGTGGCATGGTTGGCGAACGAGCCGTTGTGCACCATGCACTGTTCCGGGCCGACCGCGTACGGGTGGCAGCCCGCGGGTGTCACTGCCGACTCGGTCGCCATCCTGGTGTGTCCGACGCCCTGCCAGCCCTGCGCCTTCGCCAGGCCCCAGCGTTCGGTGAGTACCCGCGGATGGCCGACTCCCTTGAGGACCGCGAGGTCGGCGCCGAAGCCCGCAACGAGTGCGTCGGGATACGCCGCCTTGGCGGTGGCGAGGATGTCGTCCGACGGGACCGGGGCGGTGAGAAGGTAGGTGGCGTCGAGCTGTGTCACCGACACGTCGAGCTGGGCGGCCACCTCGTCCGGCGTCGCTTCCACCCCGAGTAGCGAGACGCAGCCGTGGCCGGGGGGCGACCATGTCGGATCGCCGTACACCGCGACGCCGGTCGAGTCGCTGCCGCGATCGCCCATCTCGCACAGCATGGCGGTCACCAGTTCGCCGAGCTGTGGCCGCAGGTCGGGGTTACGCAGGTGCAGGCCCACAATGCCGCACATCGCCGTCCCTTTCGTCTAGAAGGCGGTCAGGTAGTGGTCGATTTCCCATGGCGTCACGGCGCTGTGGTAGGCGAAGAACTCGTCGCGCTTGATGGTCGCGAAGTAGGACGCCACCCCCTCGCCCGCGGCGTCCAGCACCCCGGTGATGACGGGGTCGTCCTCGAGTTCGTCGACCGCGTGCAGCAGAGTCGGCGGCAGTGCCGAACGCCCCTGGGCGCCAACGTCACCGGGATCGGTACTTCGCTTGATGCCGTCGATGCCCGCACCGAGGGCGCCGGCGATGGCCAGGTACGGATTCGCCGATCCGTCACTACCTCGCAACTCGACCCGTTGGTCATCGGGTACCCGGATGTAGTGGGTTCGGTCGTTGCCGCCGTAGCTCGGGGCGTTGGGCGACCACGACGCGCCCGAGGCGGTGGACCTCGCGCGGGTCCGCTTGTAGGAGTTGACCGTTGGTGCCACGACGGCCTGGAGCGCACAGGCGTGTTCGAGGATGCCGCCGATGAACGAGTAGGCCGTTTCCGACAGTCCCAGCCCGCGCTCGTCGGGATCGCCGGGGCCGGTCGGGAACACCGGTGCACCGCCGCTGGTCAGCGACAGATGCAGGTGCAGGCCGCTGCCGGTGCGATCGGCGAACGGTTTGGGCATGAACGTGGCGACCATCCCCCGCTCTGCGGCGATCATCGAGAGCAGGTAGCGCAGTGTGACGACGCGGTCGGCGGTGGTCAGTGCGTCGGCGAACTGGAAGTTCTGCTCGAACTGACCGTTGCCGTCCTCGTGGTCGTTGGCGTAGTTCGACCAGCCGAGTCGATTCATCGCCGTCGAGATCGCCGTCAGATGGTCGTACATCCGGGTGACACCGCGCGCGTCGTAGCAGGGCTGGGCGGCGGTGTCGGCCGGGTCGGCGGTCGACAAGGTCCCGTCGGCGCTGCGATGCAACAGGAAGTATTCGACCTCGGCGCCGACCCACGGCTCGAAACCGGCATCGGACGCCCGCGCGATCATCGCCTTGAGGATGACCCGGGGTGCGTAGGGCCACGGGTCGCCGTTGACGTGCGGGTCGCAATGCACGATCGCCAGGCCGTCCTTGATGAACGGAATCGGGGTGAACGAGTCGGGGTCCGGAATCGCCATCAGGTCAGGGTCTTTGGGCTCCTGGCCCATGGCGCCGACGGCATACCCCGCGAAGCCGACGCCTTCGGTGGCGAGCAGGTCGACGGCCTCCACGGGCACCAGCTTGGCGCACGGCTTGCCGCGCAGATCGATGAACAGCGCGAGGATGAACTTCGTTCGGGACGCCTCGGCCAGCGACGCGAGA
>CAZOIX010000934.1:0-2184 GCA_964579685.1 uncultured Mycobacterium sp. | reverse complement strand
ATGGTTTTTCGACACCGAACTGCTGGTGCTGGCCGAGCGCAGCGGTCTTCGCATACACGAGGTCCCGGTGGACTGGGTCGACGATGCGGACAGCCGCGTGGACATCGTCGCCACCGCCGCGGCGGATCTCAAAGGGATCGGCCGACTGCTGCGCAACTTCGCCAACGGCTCGATACCGGTGAATGCGATTGCCGCACAACTGGGTTCGTCGCAACGTTCGGCCGCTCCTGGTTCGTTGTTCCGGCAGGTGGTGCGATTCGGCACGATCGGCGTGGTGTCGTCGGCTGCCTTCGCGGTGTTGTTCATGATGTTGCAGGGCTCCCTCGGCGCCCAGCTGGCCAACCTGATCGCGTTGCTGCTCACCGCGATCGGCAACACTGCGGCCAATCGCCGCTTCACGTTCGGTATCGGCGGCAGGGACAACATCGCGCGTCAACACGTTGAAGGTCTCATCGTGTTCGCCATCGCGCTGTCGATCACCAGCGTGTCGCTGGCCATGTTGCATGTGTTCGTCGCCGACCCCCACAACCTCGTCGAGCTCGTCGTGTTGGTGATGGCCAATCTCGTGGCCACCGCGGCGCGGTTCGTCCTGCTACGCGGCTGGGTGTTTCACCCCCGCCGAATCCGTTGACCCCCCGAAACGCAAAGGACTCCGTTGATGACCATCAGCGCTGATGCGCAGCCGCACACCACGGCCGCGCCAAGCGAGTCTCGCGACGTCGCGCAACCGCGGTGGGTGCGTCCCGCCGTGATCGCCCTTCTGGCCGCCACCGCGGTGCTCTACCTGTGGGGCCTCGGCTCATCCGGCTGGGCCAACGACTACTACGCCGCCGCTGCGCAGGCCGGAACCCAGGACTGGAAAGCGTGGCTGTTCGGCTCGCTGGACGCGGGTAACGCGATCACCGTCGACAAGCCACCCGCATCCCTGTGGCTGATGGCGTTGTCAGGGCGGATCTTTGGTTTCAGCGCGTTCTCGATGCTGCTACCACAGGCGTTGATGGGCGTCGGCGCCGTCGGCGTGTTGTATGCGGCCGTTCGCCGCTGCAGCGGACCGGCGGCAGGCCTGATCGCGGGCGCGGTGCTCGCCTTGACGCCCGTTGCGGCACTGATGTTCCGGTTCAACAACCCCGACGCACTGCTGGTGCTGCTGCTGGTGGTGGCCGCCTACTGCATGGTTCGGGCCATCGAGACCGCGAGCACCCGGTGGATGGTGTTGACCGGTTGCGTCATTGGCTTCGCGTTCCTGGCCAAGTTGCTGCAGGCCTTCCTGGTGGTTCCAGGCCTGGCCCTGGCTTTTCTCGTCGCAGCACCGGTCGGTATGTGGAAGCGAGTCGGCAAGCTAGCCGCCGGGGGGCTGGCGATGGTGGTCTCGGCCGGCTGGTATCTCGTGCTGGTCGACCTGTGGCCCGCCGACTCACGGCCCTACATCGGCGGCTCGTCCGACAACAGCCTGCTGCAGTTGACGTTGGGCTACAACGGACTCGACCGTGTCCTGGGCGGCGGCAACGGTGGTCCATCCGGCACCCCGCCGGATGGAGCGACACCGCCGCCGGGCGGTGGTGGCGGGGCCCATCATGCGTTTTTCGGCGGCGACCCGGGCATCGGGCGAATGTTCGGCGAGTCGATGGGCACTCAGGCGTCGTGGCTGCTGCCCGCGGCACTGATCGGCCTGCTGGCCGGGCTGTGGTTCACCCGCCGCACCGTCCGCACCGCCGGTGTACGGGCCTCGCTGCTCATGTGGGGCGGCTGGCTCGTCGTCACCGCGGCGGTGTTCAGTTTCATGGACGGCATCATTCACCCCTACTACACGGTCGCGTTGGCGCCGGCGATCGCCGCACTGGTCGGCATCTCGGTGCGAGAGCTGTGGCGCGGCAAGGAGTATCTGGCGCCGCGCGTGGTGCTGGCGACAATGTCTGCCGGTACCGGCGTGTGGGCGTTCATCCTGCTCGCCCGAACGCCGGACTGGTGGCCCGCATTGCGCTGGGTCGTGCTGATCGGGTCGACAGTCGTCGCGGCGGTTCTCGCGGTCGGAGCGCACCGGCTCGGCCGCTGGACCGCGGCCGTGGTCGCCGGGGCAATGCTTTTCGGTGTCCTCGCGCCGGCCGCGTACTCGATCGACACGGTGGCGAGTTCGCACAGCAGTGGACCGATGGCGGTGGCCGGTCCGAGCCGCTACACCCAGAT
>CAZOIX010000933.1:0-2184 GCA_964579685.1 uncultured Mycobacterium sp. | reverse complement strand
CGCCTATCCTCATCAGCTGTCGGGCGGGCAGAAGCAACGCGTGATGATCGCCATCGCCATGGCGTGCGATCCGGAACTGCTGATCGCCGACGAACCGACCACGTCGCTGGATGTGACGACGCAGGCCCAGATCGTCGAGTTGGTCAAGGATTTGCAGCGCGACTTCGGCACTGCGGTGGTGTGGATCAGCCACGACCTCGGCGTGGTCGGACAGGTGGCAGACGATGTCACGGTGCTGCAGACCGGCAATGCTGTGGAGCACGCGCCCGTCGGCGAGGTCTTCGATCGTCCGCAGCACGCCTATACCCGCGAACTGCTGGCCGCTCGCCCGCTCGTCGGCCACAGCGGGCCACCAGCCCCGCCCACCGACGCGGACACCCTGCTCGATGTGGCGGGCCTCGATGTGCGATTCGAGGTGAGCACGCCGGTCGGCAAGTCGGTCGTCCATGCCGTGAAGGATCTATCGTTTGCGATCCGGCGCGGCACCACACTGGGTTTGGTCGGCGAATCGGGATCGGGCAAGTCGACCGTGGCCGCCGCCCTCACCGGTCTGGTCACCCCCGACGCCGGTACCGCGACGCTGGGCACCTCCGAGGTGTTCGGGGTACGCGGCTCCGCGGAGAAGGCGCTGCGCCGGCGCATCAGCCTGGTCTTCCAGGATCCGTTCTCCACGCTCAACCCCCGCGCGCGGGTGGGCACAGCGATCGACGAGCCGCTACGGGTACACCGCGTGGTCCAGGGCAGGCACGCGCGCCGGGCTCGCGTCGACGAGCTGCTCGAACTCGTCGGGCTCCCAACGTCGTTCGCCACCCGCTACCCACACGAACTGTCCGGCGGCGAGCGGCAGCGGGTCAGCATCGCACGCGCGCTGGCGGGCGAACCCGAGCTGCTCATCCTCGACGAAGCCACCGCATCGCTGGATGTCTCGGTGCAGGCCCGGGTGCTCGATCTGCTCGCCGATCTGCAGCGCGACATGGGGTTGACGTATCTGTTCATCGCGCACGATCTCGCGGTGGTGCAGCAGGTCAGCCATGACGTGCTCGTGATGCGCGACGGTGCCGCCGTCGAGTACAGACCCGCGGCGGACCTGTTCGCAGCACCGCGCGATGAGTACACACGGGCACTGCTGGCCGCGGTTCCGCCGGAGCGACCCCGGGTCTCGACGTAGACGCGCCCGGACGCCATGAGAGGGTCGGTGCCATGACTCAGCTCAGCGGCAAGGTGGCTTTGGTGACGGGCGCATCATCGGGATTGGGCGCGGTGGTCGCGCAGGTCTTCGCCGAGCGCGGCGCGTCGGTGTTCGGGATCGCCCGTGACGCCGAACGGATGTCGGAAGTGTTCGAATCGGTGCCCGGCGGCAGGTACGCGTCGGTGGACATCAGCACGTCGGAGGCGTGCCGCGACGCCGTGACCCAGTGCGTCGACGCGTTCGGCCGACTCGACGTGCTGGTGAACGTCGCGGGTTTTCACCAGATGCGCCACACGTCGACCATGACCGACGCCGAGTGGGACCGCGATCTCGCGGTGAACCTCAACGGGCCGTTCTACCTCTGCCGCGCCGCGCTGCCCCACCTTCTCGAGAACGCAGGCAACATCGTCAACGTCACGTCGATCGCGGGGGTGGAGGGTGAGGTCTACTCGGCGGGCTACTGCGCGGCCAAGCACGGGCTGGTCGGGCTGACGCGCGCGCTGGCCGTCGAGTTCACCAAGGAGAAGATCCGGGTGAACGCCATCTGTCCGGGCGGCATGCCGACCCCGCAGGCGACCGAGTTCACCGCGCCGGACAACGCCGACTGGGACCTCATCATGCGCATCGCATCCCCGCGCGGGTTCATGGATCCGGTCGACGTGGCCAAATCCGTTGCGTTCCTTGCCAGCGACGACGCCGCAGCGATCCACGGCGCCGTGTACCGGGTGGACAACGGAAAGGGCGCCGGCTGAACCGGCGCCCTTCCGAGTGGAGACTCAGATCCCCTGGTTCCGCCTGCGGCCGAGGAACCAGGCCAATCCGATGGCGCCGAAGCCCAGCGTGCCGATGACACCGGCCGACACCATCAGGAAGATGTCCCTGCCGGACAGCCCGCCGCTCGGGGCTTCGTCGGACGCCAGCTTCAGGCGGTAGTCGCCGGGCAATGGGCCCTCGGCGGGTGCGCCGAGACCCGGGAACTGCTGGGTCCTGTGCAC
>CAZOIX010000932.1:0-2186 GCA_964579685.1 uncultured Mycobacterium sp. | reverse complement strand
CGGCACCCGGGCCGGCCAGCCCTGTGCCAGGGCGATCGGCAGTTTCATATCGGGCGGGCTGGCCTGGGCGAGGGTGGAACCGTCGGTGAAGGTGACCATCGAATGAACGATCGACTGCGGATGGACGACGACCTCGATGCGCTCGTAATCGATGCCGAATAACAGGTGCGTTTCGATCAGTTCGAGGCCCTTGTTGACCAGCGTGGCCGAGTTGAGCGTGTTCATCGGGCCCATCGACCAGGTGGGATGCTTGCCCGCCTGATCAGGGGTGACGCCGTCGAGATCGGCGGCTGACCAGCCGAGGAACGGCCCGCCCGACGCGGTGAGCACGATCTTGGCGACCTCGTTTCGGGTGCCACCGCGCAGGCACTGCGCCATCGCAGAGTGTTCGGAGTCCACGGGAACGATCTGGCCGGGCTTGGCGGCTTTGAGCACCAACGGACCGCCGGCGACCAGCGACTCCTTGTTGGCCAGTGCGAGGCGGGCGCCGCTGGCCAACGCCGCCAGCGTGGGCTTCAGCCCCAGCGCTCCGACGAGCGCATTCAGCACGACATCGGCCTCGGTGTTCTCCACGAGGCGGGTCACCGCGTCGGGCCCGGTGTAGGTGACATCCCCGACCTGTGCGGCCGCAGAGCCGTCGGCGACCGCGACGTTCGTCACCGCGGTTTCGGCCCGCTGGGAGGCGAGCAGAGCCGGGTTACCGCCACCGGCGGCCAGCCCGACGACCTCGAAGCGGTCCGGGTTGGCGGCGATGACCTCCAGCGCCTGGGTGCCGATGGAGCCGGTACTGCCGAGAATCAGCACCCGCTGCCTGTTACTCACCGATCCATTGTGACGCGCCCCGTACCCGGCGGCGCATTCCGCCGGGACTGACTTCCGTTCAGCGGAGGCAAATGTGACGCAAATGTGACCGAGCGGGCCCGTCGCCCATCCGTGCGCCACGTCACCGCGAATCCCGGGCGTCAACCGCAGGATGGCGGCACGCGCCATCCGACACAGCGATGGGATAGCAATGAGAACAATTCACCGCCAGGCAGCCGCCGCTGCCGGCCTTGGCGCACTCGCGATCTTCGGCGCCGTCTCGTGTTCAGCGGACAGCTCGTCGGAGGCCACGTCGACCACATCGGCCGCCGCGGAGACGATGACGTCGTCTGCGCCCCCCGCACCCACCACGACCGCGATGGCCGATCCCGCCGCGAACCTCGTGGGAACCGGGTGCGCCGCGTATGCCGAGCAGGTGCCGACCGGGCCCGGATCGGTGACCGGCATGGCCCAGGATCCGGTAGCGGTCGCGGCGTCCAACAACCCGATGCTCACGACACTGACCCAGGCGCTGTCCGGACAGCTGAATCCCGACGTGAACCTCGTCGACACGCTGAACAGCAACCCGGGACTGACGGTGTTCGCACCCACTGACGACGCGTTCGCCAAGATCGACCCAGCGACGCTGGAGTCACTCAAGACCGATTCCGATCTGCTCACCAGCATCCTGACCTACCACGTCGTCGAGGGGCAGGCCAGCCCGACCACCGTCGCCGGCGACCACAAGACGCTCGAGGGCGGGTCGGGGAGCGGGACCGGTGCCGGCCCCGACCTGAAGGTCAACGACGCCGGTCTGGTGTGTGGCGGCGTGCAGACCGCCAACGCGACCGTCTACATGATCGACACGGTGCTGATGCCGCCGGCCAACTAGGGCCACTTTGTCACCGCGAGCTGGGCCCGCAGCGAGGGGTCGTGGGCCCAGCGCGCACCACATAGGGGACTGCGATGTTCACGCTCGCGCTCATCGGCTTTCTGGGCGGATTGATCACCGGCATCTCGCCGTGCATCCTTCCCGTCCTGCCCGTGATCTTCTTCTCCGGCACGCAGAGCGCCCGCGGCGAGGCCTCCGGCAACACCGGAGGTCTCGCCGTCCAGGCCAGGCCGACGCTGGCGGACAGGCTGCGGCCGTACCGCGTGATCGCGGGCCTGGTCCTGAGTTTCAGCGCGGTGACCCTGGTGGGCTCGGCACTGCTGTCGTTGTTGCACCTGCCCCAGGACGCCATCCGCTGGGTCGCGCTGATCGCCCTGGCGGTGATCGGCCTGGGCTTGATCTTCCCCACATTCGAGGCCGTGCTGGAGAAACCGTTCGCCAGGCTTCCGCAGACACAGTTCGGCTCCGGCAGTAGCGGTTTCGGCCTCGGACT
>CAZOIX010000931.1:1063-2187 GCA_964579685.1 uncultured Mycobacterium sp. | reverse complement strand
CGCGGGAGAACCTCGCAGAAGCGAGGGCGATGGTGGCCGAACTCACCCCCGGCCCGCTCGAAGAGCCGCTGCCCGCGGCGATCCAGCGTCAGTGCGATCGCCTCGCGGCGCAGACCGATGCCACCGTGAACGTGCACATCGACGGCGATCTGTCCGCCCAGAGCATGGCCTCCGACGTGGTGCTGCTGCGCGCCGTCCAAGAGGCCTTCGCGAATATCCGTAGACACGCGCACGCGAGCGCCGTCACGGTCGAATTGTCATCGTCGGGTTCGGGGATCCGACTGACGGTGATGGACAACGGTGTTGGGCTCGAGGACCAGCCTGAGGGGTTCGGGCTGCGCGGGATGCGCACCCGGGTGGCGCAGGTAGGCGGGACGATGACGGTCGCGACGGCTGTCGGCGGCGGCACCACGCTGACCGTGGAGGTGCCGTCGTGACCGTGCCCTCGACGACGGTGCTGCTGGTCGACGACCATCCCGTCGTCCGTGAGGGACTGCGCGGCATGATCGAGGCCGAGGTCGACCTCACCGTCGTGGGTGAGGCGGGATCGGGCGCGGAGGCGATCGTCATGGCCGAAGCCCTGAAGCCCGATGTCGTTCTCATGGACCTGCGGATGCCGGACGTCGACGGCGTGACCGCGACCGAGCGGATCCTCGCCCTGCTGCCGGGCACCCGCATCGTCGTGGTCACCACCTATGAGGCGGACACCGACATCCTTCGGGCGGTCGAGGCGGGGGCGGCGGGGTATCTGCTGAAGGACGCCTCGCGATCCGAACTCGCCGGGGCCGTCCGTGACGCCGCGCACGGAAAAACGGTGTTGGCGCCCTCCATCGCCGATAGGTTGGTTCGCTTTGTACGCCAACCTGTTTCAGCGACATTGTCGATGCGGGAACTCGAGGTGCTTGCCCTGGTGGCCACGGGCAAGACCAATGCCGAAATCGGACGCGAACTGCACATCAGCGAGGCGACCGTGAAAACCCATCTCCTGCGGACCTTCAACAAGCTGGGTGTATCCGACCGTACGGCGGCCGTGACGACAGCGATGTCGATGGGCCTGCTGAACTGAGCCCTGAGCCCTGAGCCCTGAGCCCTGAGCCCTGAGCCCTGAGCCCTGAGCCCTGAGC
>CAZOIX010000931.1:0-963 GCA_964579685.1 uncultured Mycobacterium sp. | reverse complement strand
CCTGAGACTAAGGCCGGGGCGGAAGTAGGGATAGCCATCCGTCCGTGAGCAATTCCAGCAACTGGCCGTCAGGATCCCGGACCATTGCCGATTGCTCCGACACCGTCGATCTCACGATCGACCCACCGAATCTCTCTGCCAACTCGAGCACCCGCGTGAGGTCGGACACCGACAGCGACACATGGGTCAGCCCGACTTCGTCCATCACGCGGCCGGGCCCGTGCCGGACCTCTCGTTCGGAATAGTCAAGTAGTTCCAGCACCAACCCGTCACGCACCAGGTAAGTGGCATGCAAACCGACCGGCTTGTCGAGCTGGAGAAGCTCTCCGGTGCCGTCATCGGGCGGTTCGAGCTCCCACCAGAACTGAAACCCGAGCACTTCCTCGTAGAAGCGGCGAGACCTTGCGCGGTCTGAGACACACAGCCCGACGTGGTTGAAAACCGTTCGGTGACCGCTCATAACACTCTTCCGTGACGCGTGAGCGCGAAGGTCTCCCCGCCCTCGATCCGCACTGTGGCGCGTTCCAGGCATCCCCCAACGCCCTCCTCAGTGACCCACGATTGGACGCTCAACACCATGCCTTCCTCGAGAAGCGCCTCGCGCCCACGACCGATGCCGATCAGCGGCGGCTCGACACCGAGTCCCGAACCGTGGGCCATCAGCACGCACGATTCCCGGTTGCCGGCATCCTCCCACGCGCGGTAGAGATCAATGCCGGCCCTACCGGCGCGGCAAGCGCCGAGCAACGCGTCCATCGAGCGCGCACACCGACTCGCCAGCCTTGCCGCGGCCGGTGTGACAGCACCACCCGCCACGCGGGTGCGGGCCAGGCTCGCCTCATAACCCGCGTACAGCGCACCCGGCGCGAGCACCACCAACTCGCCTTTCTGAATCGGTCGGTCGGACACCGATCCGCTGAAGCGCAGCGGGCCCCGCGACGGGGTCGCGAAGCAGACGTTCTC
>CAZOIX010000930.1:0-2190 GCA_964579685.1 uncultured Mycobacterium sp. | reverse complement strand
AATGGCCGCGATGTCGCTGGCCGCCGTCCTGGTGCTGGGCGGGTGCGGACGCGAGTTGCGTCCCGTGCCGTCCGAACCGTCGACCCCTGCGGGTCCCACCCCCGCCGCTACGGCCTTCGCGGACACGATGTCACAGGCGGTGACCAAAGAGGCGATGATGGGCCATCTCACCAGACTTCAGGAGATCGCAGACGAGCACGGCGGTAACCGGGCGCTCGGCTCCCCAGGTTATGACGCAAGCGTCGACTACGTGGCGAACACCCTGAGGGACAAGGGTTTCGATGTGGAGACGCCGGAATTCGAGGTGAGCCTGCCGTATGCGGACAAGCCGGCGTTGACGGTGGGCGGTGCCGACATCGACGCCTTTCCGCTCGAGTACACCATCGGCACCGGCCCTAACGGTGTGGCAGGGGAGCTGGTACCCGCCCGCGTGGAGGATTCGCCGGGATGCACGGCGTCGGACTACGACGGACTGCCGGTCGAGGGCGCGGTCGTGCTGGTCGACCGCGGCAAGTGTCAGTTCGGCGACAAGCAGACCGCGGCCGCCTCGCGGGGAGCGGTCGCGCTGATCGTGGCCAACAACGTCGACGGCGACCAGATGGGGGCCACGCTCGGCGAGGACACCGACGTGACGATTCCGGTCATCGGGGTCTCCAAGGCGACAGGCGAGCGGCTCCGCGCGGACCCGGGACGGACCACCATCAAGCTCAACGCCGGCGTGCGCGTGGAGCACACCCGAAACGTGATCGCACAGACGACGACGGGATCCACCTCCGGTGTGGTGATGGCGGGTGCACATCTCGACAGCGTGCCTGAGGGGCCGGGGATCAACGACAACGGCTCCGGGGTGGCCGCGATACTGGAAACAGCGTTGCAGTTGGGCCCGTCGCCGGACGTGAAATATGCGGTGCGGTTCGGATTCTGGGGCGCAGAGGAACTGGGATTGCTCGGATCCAACGCCTATGTGGCGTCGCTTGACGTCGATGAGCTCAAAGACATCGCGCTCTACTTGAACTTCGACATGATCGCCTCGCCCAACCCCGGCTACTTCACCATCGACGGCGATCAGTCCGAGGCGCCGGACCCGGAGATGGAGGCACCACGCATCAACGAAGGTGCGGCGGGAATCGAACGGACGCTGGTGGCGTATCTCAAGAGCGCCGGCAAGGACCCCGAGGACGTCCAGTTCGAAGGGCGTTCAGACTTCAGCAGCTTCACGATGGCTGGTGTCCCCGCGGGTGGGCTCTTCACCGGTGCCGAGGAGAAGATGACGCTCGAACAGGCCGAGCGGTGGGGTGGGCACGCGGATCAGCCGTTCGATCCCAACTACCACAAGGATTCCGACACGATCGACAACATCGATCAGACCGCGTTGGAGATCAACGGCCGCGGTGTGGCATACGCCATCGGGCTCTACGCCCAGGATCAGGGTGGACGTAACGGCGTGCCGATCCGTGACGACCGCACGCGCCACCTTCTCGAATCATGATTCGAATCATGATGATGAGATGGGCGGCGGCCGCTGCAGCCACGGCGTTGCTGATGTCCTGCTCCGCGTCGGACTCCGACGCGCCGTCGGCGGATCTGGGAGCCGAACTTGCCGGCAAGGTCAGCGCCGACGGGATGTATGTGCACCTCGACGCACTACAGAGCATCGCCGACGACAACGGCGGTAACAGGGCCAACGGCACACCGGGATACGACGCCAGCGTGGACTACGTCGTGAAGTTCCTGCGGGATAAGGGCTTTGACGTCCAGACGCCGGAATTCGAGGTCCTCGACCGCATGGAGGGCGGAAACCCGCAACTGACCATCGGTGGCCGCACCTACAACGCCGACCAGGCCTCCCTGCTCATCACCACGCCACGGGGTGGGCTGAACGCGGTGACGCTGCGCCCGCAGAAGACGACCACCGGCTGCCGTTCGGCCGATTACGGCTCGGTGTCGATGAAGGGTGCGATCGCCATCGTCGACGACACCGGCTGCTCGGTGGTCGACAAGCAGGACGCCGCTGTCGACAACGGTGCGGTCGGCGTGCTGGTCGTCAGTGATCCGGGGCCCGGCGGTAGTCCGGCAGGGCTGTTCACCCCCGGCTACTACCAGAAGCTCACCGTGCCCGTCGGCATCATCGGCAACGACGCCAACGCGGCGCTGCGCAGGACCACCGCTCCGGTGAAGCTGGTACTCGAC
>CAZOIX010000929.1:0-2192 GCA_964579685.1 uncultured Mycobacterium sp. | reverse complement strand
GCGCGAGAGGCGGTGAACCGTGCTGGATTTCGGGATCCCAGTTGCTGCGGGTTCCGTCGGTGGAATCGAAGATGTGGACATCGCTTTCGGTGCCGACGCGCCGGTAGAAACAGTCGATCACGCGGCAGGCTCCGAGGTGCGCAGTACGACCTCGACCACGGCGTCGGAGCCCTCGTCGGGTACCGCCGGCCAACCCGGGTAGGGCGGAGGGGTGCCGCCGAACACCGGACAGCGGGCATGGTGCGCACACCAGTCACACATGCGCGACGGACTCGGGCGGAAATCGCCTGTCGCACCGGCGGATTGGATGGCATGCCAGATCGCCATCAGCGTGCGCTCGAACCGTAGCAGCTCGTCGAGATCGGGGGAGTAGTCCAACACCTGACCGTCGGCCAGGTACAGCAGCCGCAGCCGTGCAGGCAGCACACCCCTGGAGCGCAGCAGCGCCACGGCGTAGAACTTCATCTGGAACATGGCCTTGAATTCGGCCAGTGCCCGGGCTTCCGGCGGCGCCTTGCCGGTCTTGTAGTCGACGACGCGTAGCTCTCCGGTGGGCGCGACATCGATGCGGTCCACGAATCCGCGCAGCAGGGTGCCGTCCTCCAGCTCGACCTCGACGCGCTGCTCGCAGCTCTGCGGATCGAACCGCGTCGGGTCCTCCAGCCGGTAGTACCCCGTCAGCAGCGCGCGTGCCTCATCGAGGAGTTCGGTCCGCAGCTCAGGGGCGAAGTCATCGGCCAGTTCGGGCTGCGCGGCGACGATGCGCTGCCACGCCGGGTCGACGAGCGACATCGCCGTGGCGGGGCCGCGTTCGGCGGCAGGTAGCGCGTACAGCTGCTCAAGGGCGGCGTGCACGACCGAACCGCGCACCTGCGCGGTCGAGGACGGTTCGGGCAGCCGGTCGATGGCGCGGAAGCGGTAGAGCAGCGGACACTGCTTGAAATCGGCCGCCCGGGAGGGCGAGAGCGCAGGACGCCGCACGGCTGGCGGCTCCGGCACATCTGTCATGGCTCCAGCGTATGGCGACACGGTGACAAATCCGGGGACAAACCCCGCGTACCCGTGGCGGCGCGTTGACTGGCAGGCTGAACTGCTGTGAACAGGACCGGGCCCTTCGCCATCGGTGATCGAGTGCAGCTCACCGATGCGAAAGGCAGGCACTACACGATGGTGCTGACCGAGGGCGGTGAATTCCACACCCATCGCGGGATCATCGCCCTCGACTCCGTGATCGGGCTGCCCGAGGGCAGCGTCGTCAAGTCCACCAATGGCGACCAGTTCCTGGTGCTGCGCCCGCTGCTGGTCGACTATGTGATGTCGATGCCCCGCGGCGCGCAGGTCGTCTACCCGAAGGACGCCGCCCAGATCGTGCACGAGGGGGACATCTTCCCCGGTGCGCGAGTGCTGGAGGCCGGCGCCGGTTCGGGTGCGCTCACGTGCTCGCTGTTGCGCGCTGTCGGACCCGACGGACAGGTCACCTCCTACGAGGTGCGTGAGGACCACGCCGAGCATGCGATACGCAACGTCACCACCTTCTTCGGGGAACGCCCGAAGAACTGGCAACTGGTGACGGCGGATGTCAGCGACTACGCCGGCCCGCAGGTGGACCGGGTCGTGCTCGACATGCTTGCGCCGTGGGAGGTGCTCGAGGCGGTCGCCAACGCGCTGGTCGCGGGAGGCGTGGCGATGATCTACGTCGCGACCGTGACCCAGCTCTCGCGAACCGTCGAGGCGCTGCGCGAACAGACGTGCTGGACCGAACCCCGGGCCTGGGAGAGCATGCAGCGGGGGTGGCACGTCGTCGGCCTGGCCGTGCGCCCGCAACACACGATGCGCGGTCACACCGCGTTCCTGATCAATGTGCGCAAACTGGCACCTGGTGCGGTGGCGCCCATGCCGCTACGTCGCAAACGTCAACTCGGCGGCTCCGTCTGATGTGTCAGCGCGGCTGACGTCTCTAGTCGTCCGCGCTTCGCCGCAGACCGCGCCGGACGGACAGCAGTTCCAGCTCGGGTCGCGCCGCCACCAGTCGCTCGGCGGCGTCGAGCACGTCGACGACGTGACCGCGGTCCGCTGACGCCACCGCGATCCCCACCCCGGCACGGCGATGGAGGTCCAAAAAGCCGGTCTCGGCCGCCGACACCGCGAATCGGCGCTGCAGTTCAGCGATGACGGGGCGGACGACGGACCGC
>CAZOIX010000928.1:0-2193 GCA_964579685.1 uncultured Mycobacterium sp. | reverse complement strand
GATGTCGGCCCGCCTGACGAGTTCGTCGACCAGCACCGAATAGCCGCCGTCGATCGCCCCGAACACCGATCCGGTCGCCACGGACTGCCCCGACACCGCCAGCGCGTCACGCACCGCATCGGTCAGGCTGCGGGCACCGCGGTCCAGCGCCGCAGCCAGCGTCGGAAGGGCCGAACGCACACCGATGGTGGCCGACGACCCTGCATAGACACCGGCCAGCAGCGGATCGACCGAGCGGGCCACGACCTGGTCGCCGAACCGGTGCCCGACCAGTTCCGCCACCGCAGGATCGGCACCGGGCCGCCAGCGCAGCGGCCGGCCAGGCTCGTCGCGGATCCGGGCGAGGGTGGCGTCGTCCACCAGCCCGGCCAACGCCGCAGCGTGCGCCGGAATGCCCTGCAGCGTGTCCGTCGGCAGTGGGTGCAGTCGGCCCTGGCTGTAGATCAGCGGCCGCGCCCCGGTGGTGCCGATCTGCCTGGCCCCCAGACCCAACTCGGCGAGCAGGGCGGGCACCTCGGGGCGGCGGGCGACGAACGCTTCCGCGCCGACATCCATCAGCTGGCCGCCGATCCGCTCGGTGCGCAGCACGCCGCCGAGCCGATCGGCCGGGTCGAACAGTGTTATCGACGCGTCGGGGCCCGCCGAGACCCGCAGTCGGTACGCGGTGACAAGACCCGAAATACCGCCGCCGACAATACAATACGACGTACTCACAGAGAATGCACCAACGCCACCAGTTCGGTGATCACGCCGGGATCGGTAGCGGGCAGCACGCCGTGACCGAGGTTGAAGATGTGGCCACCTGCCCCGGCGTCGATCGCGCGGCGGGCATCTTCGACGACGGCGCGTGCCGCCCGTTCGACAACCGGCCAGCCCGCGAGCAGCACCACCGGATCGAGGTTGCCCTGCAGCACGGTGTTGGGTGCCACGCGCGCCGCGGCGTCGGTCAACGAGGTGCGCCAGTCCACCCCGACGACGTTGGCGCCGGCCTCTCCCATTGCGCCCAACAGCTCTGCGGTGCCCACTCCGAAATGAGTCATCGGCACACCGGCGGCCTTCAACGCCGAGAACACCCGCGTGCTGTGCGGCAACACGTAGGTGCGGTAGTCGGCCAGCGAAAGCGTCCCCGCCCAGGAGTCGAACAGCTGGATTGCGTCGGCACCGGCCGTGACCTGCGTCTGGAGGAAGGCGATGGTGACGTCGGTCAGTGTCGTCATGAGCGCGTGCCAGGTGTCGGGTTCGCCGAACATCATCGCCTTGGTGCGCTCGTGGTTGCGGCTCGGGCCACCCTCGACGAGGTAAGAGGCCAGGGTGAACGGCGCGCCCGCGAACCCGATGAGCGGCACATCGCCCAAATCGGCCACCAGCTGGGTCACGGCGTCGGCGACGGGCGCAACCTGCTGCGGTTCAAGCGGTTTGATCGCGTTGACGTCGGCGAGGGTGCGCACCGGGTGATCGATGACCGGGCCGACGTCGGGCACGATGTCCAGTTCGATACCGGCGGCCCGCAGCGGTACCACGATGTCGGAGAACAGAATGGCGGCGTCCACGCCATGCCGGCGAATCGGTTGCAGCGTGATCTCGGTGATCAATTCCGCGTCGAAGCACGCCTGCATCATCGTGTTCTTCGCCCGCAGCGCCCGGTACTCGGGCAGCGAACGTCCGGCCTGCCGCATGAACCACACCGGCGCGCGGCTGGGCTTGTGGCCGCGAGCGGCGGCGAGATACGGCGAGTCGGGCAGCTCACGGCGGTTACTCATCGCCTCCAATGCTGCCATGCGGCCTCGTCAGCGCCGCATTCGCAGTCGCGAAGCGCTGTCTTCGCTGTGTGGACAGGTGCGGACGGTCGCAGACACAGCAAACATCGCCTGACCACGGCCGATCCCCCCGGCCGCTGAAATCGGCGCGCCTGCGCACACACGTCCGCGAATAGGGCTAGCGTCGAACGGTGACCACCGCCGAACCTGCTCAGTTCCGCGAGGCGGTGGCGGCGATGAATGCCACCACCGTCCGGGCGGAGATCGAGCTCGGCCCGATACGGCCGCCTCAGCGGCTTGCGCCGTACAGCTATGCGCTGGGCGCGGAGGTCCGCCACCCGGAGACGGCGATCGTTCCCGAACGCTCCGAGGGAGACGCGTTCGGCCGGCTGATCCTGCTGCACGACCCCGAGGGCGCCGAAGCCTGGGACGGCAC
>CAZOIX010000927.1:0-2193 GCA_964579685.1 uncultured Mycobacterium sp. | reverse complement strand
TCCCGGTACTGATGAACGGGATGGCGAGGGGCGTCGTGCCCGCCGACCACGATCTTGCGTTCTCGCGCGCACGCTCGAAGGCGTTGGGGGAGGCCGACGTTGCTGTGGTCATCGGCGTGCCGATGGACTTCCGGCTCGGATTCGGAGGCGTATTCGGCGCCGAGACCACGCTCATCGTCGCCGACCGGTCAGAACCCGAGCGGCCCCACCCACGCGAGGTCGCAGCGGGACTCTACGGCGACCTCACCGCCATCTTGTCGGCACTGTCGCACGCAACCCCGGCCGATCACGAGGCCTGGATCGCCGACCTGCGCACCACGGAGACCGCCTCGCGGGCGAACGAGTCGGCCGAACTGGCCGATGACCGCACGCCGCTGCACCCGATGCGGGTGTACGCCGAAGTGAGCGCGATGCTGGACCGGGATGCGATCGTCGTGATCGACGCGGGCGACTTCGGGTCCTACGCCGGTCGGGTCATCGACAGCTACGTGCCGGGTGCGTGGCTGGACAGCGGCCCGTTCGGCTGCCTGGGCTCCGGCCCCGGTTACGCGCTGGCCGCCAAGCTGGCCCGGCCCGACAGGCAGGTGGTGCTCCTGCAGGGAGACGGTGCGTTCGGTTTCTCCGGCATGGAGTGGGACACGTTGGTGCGTCACGGAGTTCACGTGGTGTCGGTGATCGGCAACAACGGAATCTGGGCTCTGGAGAAACATCCCATGGAGATGCTGTACGGAAACTCGGTGGTCGCCGAGCTCCGGCCCGGCACCCGCTACGACGAGGTCGTCACCGCGTTGGGCGGTCACGGTGAACTGGTGTCGACGCCTGCCGACCTGCGCCCCGCGCTCGAGCGGGCGTTCTGCGCCGGACTGCCCGCGGTCGTCAATGCACTCACCGACCCGACGGTCGCGTACCCACGTCGCTCCAACCTCGCCTGAACTCTTCTTTGTGCGAGCGCGCACGTTCACGCGAGGAAATTCGATGGACGCGTTCGGCATTGGTGGCCATGCTGGGTTGGTGGAGGTGCGCGTACATTCGTCCGCCGATGAGTTCCGCCGGATCGCCGAACCGTTGTATCGCCGCGATCCCGTCGCGAACACCATCGAATTGACGATCCTTGCGGGCTCCGCATTGCCGGCCGGCACCCTTCTGATGTCAGTGTGGGATGACGGCGCGGCGGTCGGGGCTGCCTTGCAGACACCACCATATCCGTTGGCGTGCAATGGAATTCCTGTCGAACTGCTCGAATCGGTGGTCACCCAGCTGGTGCACCTGCGCCCCGACCTCGCCGGCGTGCGGGGCGACCGGAGGGTCGCCGTCGCGTTCGCGGATGTCTGGCATTCCCGCACCGGACGTGAAGTCACGATCGGTACCGAAGAGCGGCTGTACCGACTGGGCACGTTGCGCGCTCCCACGGGGGTCGTCGGTCACCCCAGAGACGCCGGCGACGCGGATCGGGGTCTGCTCGCCGAGTGGGTGGGGCTGTTCTTCACCGAGGCCGTCGGCCAGTCCCGCGACGGTGACGGTCCCGAGTTCGTCGACTCCTCCCGACGCGCCGGACATCGCTTCGTGTTGTGGGAGGTCGACGGCGGGCCGGTGAGCATGGCGATGCTGCGTGTGCCGGCAGCGGGCGTGTCGCGGATCGGGCCGGTGTTCACCCCGCGCACCGAGCGTGGCCACGGCTACGGGTCGGCCGTGACGGCCGCGGCCGTCCAACTGGCCCACCGCAGCGGCACGCCCGACATCGTGCTGTTCGCCGATCTGGCCAACCCGGTATCGAACGCGATCTATCGGCGGATCGGCTTCGAAGCGGTCGCCGACTCCGCGCGCATCGACTTCGGCACGCTTGTGGGTGAGGGGGGTGCAATGGCGGGCCGCGTACCGTAAAGCTGTGGCGAAGACCAAGACCCGCACCTCAGGTCGTGTCAGCAATCGGTTTTGGCGGATGCTCGGGGCCAGCACCGACAGAGATCAGGCCTCGTCGATGGCCCAGGTCCGCGACTCGGCGGAGTTCGACGAGAAGGCCGCCGACCTCGACGACGAGCAACTGCTCAAGGCAGCCAAGCTGCTGAACCTCGACGACCTCGCCGACTCCGACGACGTTCCGCAGTTCCTGGCGATCGCGCGCGAGGCGTCCACGCGGACCACCACGCTACGGCCGTTCGACGTGCAGCTACAGGCCGCCCTGCGGATGCTCGC
>CAZOIX010000926.1:0-2194 GCA_964579685.1 uncultured Mycobacterium sp. | reverse complement strand
GCTCAACCAGCCCGTCGATGATCGTCTGTTCGCTCAACTCGATCACCCCCACAGTCTCTAGTTAGGCCATCTTCCTGTCAATCTGGTGTTGGCCATTCGTTCATCCGTTCGGAAGTGCGGCCTTTGCCTAAGCTCGAGCCGTGCTGGATGCACTGTTGTGGGGGTCCGTTGCGGCATCGTCGTTGATCGTCGGCGCACTGGCAGGCGCTCTTCGCGACTGGAACGCGCGACTGGTCGGCCTGGTGCTCGGCTTCGGGGCCGGCGCGCTGGTCGCAAGCATCTCATTCGAGTTGGCCGAGAAGGGTTTACGACTCGGCGGCGCGGTCGCGGTGGCCCTGGGTTTGGCTCTCGGAGCGATCGTGTTCTACGTCGCCGACCGCGCCATCGACCGCAGGGCGGCCAGCAGCGCGTCCGGGCTGCCGCTGGTGTTGGGCGCGCTGCTGGACGGCATTCCCGAGCAGGCGGTCCTCGGCATCGGTATCGCCGATGGCCACGGCGTCAGCCTGGCGCTGTTGATCGCCATCTTCGTGTCGAACCTTCCCGAGGCGATCGGCTCGGCCACGGATATGAAGTCGGACCGTCGCAGCGCGCGGGAGATCCTGCTGGTCTGGACGACCATCGCGGCATTCTGCGCGGCCGCGACGATCGTCGGCTACCAACTGCAGGAGATTGCCGGTGCGCAATGGCGCGGCGGCATCAACGGGTTCGCCGCCGGCGCGCTGCTGGTGATGTTGGTCGGGTCGATGATCCCGGAGGCCACGAAAAAGGCCGGCGAGAAGGCGGGTCTGGCCGCGGTGCTGGGCTTCGCGGTGGCGGCCGGGCTGTCGCTGGCGAGCTAGGCGATCGAGAGCGCGATGCCGTCCAGGATGTCGTGCTCGCTGACCACCAGCTCATCGATACCGGATCGCTGACCCAGCGCATACGCCAGCTCCTCGACGATGATCGCGCCGCCGCCGATGACGTCCACCCGGCCCTCGTGCATCGGCCCCAGCGCTGCGCGCTGCGCACGCGTCATCGCGATCAGCTCATCGCAGACAGGCAACAGATCGCCGAACGGCGTGCGCGACAAATGGATTGCCTCGGAATCGTAGGTCGTCATCTTGTGCGCCAGCGCCGCCACCGTCGTCATGGTGCCCGCCACACCCACCCAGGTGCGTGCACGTTCGACGGGAACCGCACCGAACGCCTGATCCAGCCCGTCGCGGACGACCTCGCGTGCCGCGGCCACCTCGACATCGGTCGGCGGGTCGGAGTGCAGGCAGCGTTCCGTCAGCCGCACACACCCGATGTCGGCGGAAAAGCTGGCCGCCACGTCGCGGATCCCGAGGACCACTTCGGTCGAACCGCCACCGAGATCAACGACAACGAAAGGTCTAGTCGCCGTGTCTAATTCGTGTACTGCACCACGGAACGACAATTCGGCTTCCTCGGTCCCGGTGATCACCTCGGCCACCGCGCCCGGCACCACCGCTCCGAGAACCTGCGCGGTCATCGAAAAGAACTCGTCACGGTTGGATGCGTCGCGCGTCGCGGAGGTGGCGACCATCCGCACCGTGGGCACCTCGTGCCTGCGCAGCAACGCGGCGTAGTCGGTCAGCGCAGCCTTGGTACGGGCCAATGCGGCGGGGGCGAATTCGCCGGTGGCGTCGACCCCCTGGCCGAGCCGCACGATCTGCATCTCGCGATGGACGTCGCACACCGTGCCGTCGCGGATGTCGGCGATCAACAGCCGGATCGAGTTGGTGCCGCAGTCGATGGCGCCGACCCTACTCATACCACGTCTGCCGTTCCAGAATTCCTGCCATCGCCGGTTCGGTGGCCAGCACCGCCAACGCCTCGTCACCGAACGGGTTGGTCCCGGGCCCCTTGGCCAGCGCGTGCGCGATCAACACGTGAAGGCATTTCACTCGATCAGGCATGCCGCCACCGGAAAACGTTGTGCCCAAAGGTTCTATCGCGTCGCGTTCGGCGAGATAGGACTCGTGCGCCCTGCGGTATGCGGCGGCCACATCCGGGTCGTGCGCCAGACGCTCGGTCATGTCCCGCATCATGCCCGACGACTCCAGTCGGCTGGCCGCAGCCGTCAGCACCGGGTGCGTCAGGTAGTACAGCGTCGGGAACGGTGTGCCGTCGGGGAGCGTGGGCGTCGTCTTCACGACGCCGGGCTGCCCGTTGGGGCACCGGTAGGCGATCG
>CAZOIX010000925.1:0-2195 GCA_964579685.1 uncultured Mycobacterium sp. | reverse complement strand
CTTCTAACGGGGTCGTGACCGATGGGACCATCGCGGACCCGGCGGGCTACATGTCGACTACCGCGAACCGGATCGACGTAACGGTCGTGAATGCCGACATGGTCGACCTGGATTTCGGAGATTTCATGCTCGGAGCTTCCGCGGACTGCGAGGAGACCGCGTATCTCTTCCAGCAAAATCCAACCCAGATTTACGAGGTCGACCTCGTCACGGGAGTCGATACGAATACGGGCGTCACGCTGGGCACGCTCGTAAATGCAGCGGGCTTCAATCCGCTCGATGGCATCATATGGGGCAATGACGTGACGGTCTCGACGCAGGGCGGAACCCCGTATTCACTGGGTGCCGTTTCCGTAGATGGCGGTCAGGTCACCTTGCCCTGCGGCAACTGCAGTGCGACGACTCTCGGGTTCAACAGCGGGGACGTGACTCTGGATGGCTACCTGCTGCAGTGGCACTCCAACACGGCCAACAAGAACCAGATCTGTTGGTTCGATGTGAACCCGCAGAGGACGACCTACCTGCAAATGGTCGACAGTGTGACCAGGGAGCCGACTACTTCGTGCACGGCGGTCACCGAATTGAAGACGGCAGATGGAGCGTTGAACCCGGTGGATGGCCTCCTCTACGCCGCGAGGAACCAGTCCAGCAGCGTGGTCCAGGTGGACCCTGTCACGGGGGCCAGCCATACCTACGCCAGCGTGATCCCTTCGTCGTGCAGCACGGGCTACGGCGCACAGTTCTTTGACGGAGACGGATTCCTCTACGTTTCGTGCAATACCACGGGCATCATTCATCGCCTGGATCTGAGCAGCCCACCCGCCATGGGAGCAGCGCATGACTTTGATGGCGTGTGGTTCTCCGCCGGACCTGCATCTAATTCCAACGACGGCGCGCGTTGCGGCCTCGCCGCTTCACCCGAGATCGACTTCGGTGACGCGCCTGCGTCCTACGGAACGTTGCTGGAAGACAATGGCGCCCGGCATATCGTCCTGGGAGATGGTCTTTTCCTCGGCGCCGTCGCTCCGGACTCGGCTTCGGACGCGGCCGCATCGGCCGACGCCACGGGCGACAACGTGCGTGATATCGACGACGAGGACATCACGAGCTCCGCTTTCGAGAATTACACGCTCGGAGACTCGGTCTATGATGTCGAAATCCCCGTCAACAACGGCACTGGCTCCAACGCGTTCGTGCGGGGCTGGATCGACTGGAATGCCGACGGAGATTTTGACGATGCCGGAGAGATGTCGGATCTCGTGGAGATCAGCGACGGCGCGCCGAGCGCTACGCTGACCTGGGCGATTCCTGCGAACCCGACCTCGGGGGCTTCGTTTGCCCGCTTCCGGATCGCGAGTGATGGAGGCGAGCTGAGCGCGGCCACGGGACCGGCATCCAACGGCGAAGTGGAAGATCTTGCGGTACCTGCAATTCAGGACCCAGCTCCGACGCCGACTCCGGTGCCGAGCCCGAGTCCGAGCCCGAGCCCAAGCCCAAGTCCGAGCCCGAGCCCGAGCCCAAGCCCGAGCCCGAGCCCGAGCCCGAGCCCGAGCCCGACACCAGCGCCGACTCCGAGCCCGACGAGTGTGCCCACACCGGGACCGACATCGTATGCGGCGATCTGCAATCACCCCTGCCCATCAAGGGTTCGTTTCAAGCGGCGCGGGAATGACTATCTCTACCTGCGCGCGGGCATCGATCTGCCGGCCGACTTCAACCCGACCACCTCGGAGTTCATCGTGGAAGTGCGCAGTGACGGTGATCTCGTCTACTCCGGCACGCTGGAAGCGGGCGCAGTGCCCAAGCAAGGACACCGTTGGCGTTATATTGATCGAGGTGCTCGCAAGGGTACCGCCGCCAGAGACGGCATCTTCTACATGCTGATGTCGATGAACCGCGACGGCGTGTGGCGATGGTCTTTCAAGGCCTTTACCGACTTGAGTGCCACTGCGGATCCCAACATTCGGGTTACGCTCACCATCGACGGAACCGTGGCCTACGACCGCGAGAAGGAATGGGAGGAGCGCTCGAACGGCTATGTCGGCGAACTAGGTCGCGGCTGATTCAGGTCAAACAGGGAGAAAAAAGCACTTCGCTCGAACAGGGCGATTTACCAACAGGAGCTGATCGCAAGCCCCACCAGAATCCAACATACTCGAAACGCAAACGAGGCGTCACTTGACTCTGAAAACTCC
>CAZOIX010000924.1:0-2197 GCA_964579685.1 uncultured Mycobacterium sp. | reverse complement strand
GAACTGCGCCGCCACATCGGCTACGTCATCCAGGGCGCCGGCCTGTTCCCGCACTTCACGGTCGGCGACAACATCGCGATCGTGCCGCGCCTGCTCAAGTGGGACAAGAAGCGTGTCGACGAGCGCGTCGACGAGCTGCTCGACCTGATCAGCCTCGACCCCGCCAAGTTCCGCGACCGCTACCCCCGCGAACTGTCCGGCGGTCAACAACAACGCGTCGGCGTCGCCCGCGCCCTGGCCGCCGATCCCCCAGTGTTGTTGATGGACGAGCCTTTTGGCGCCGTCGACCCGATCACCCGTCAACGGCTGCAGGACGAACTCCTTCGTCTGCAGGACGAACTCCGCAAGACCATCGTCTTCGTCACCCACGACTTCGACGAGGCCGTCAAGCTCGGCGACCGCATCGCGATCCTGCAGACCGGCTCGAAGATCGTCCAGTACGACACCCCCGAAGAGATCCTCACCCGACCCGCCAACGACTTCGTCCGCGACTTCGTCGGCGCCGGCGCAGCGCTCAAGCAACTCACCCTCAGTCGCGTGCGCGACGTCCAGCTCCACGAGGCCGCGGTCACCCACATCGGCGACGACCCGGCCGACGCGGTGCGCGCCGCGCAGTCCGCCGGCCGCGGACACGTCATCGTCCTCGACGACCAGGAACGACCCCAACGGTGGCTGTCCCTCGACGAGCTCGCCGACCCGCAGGCGCTGGTCGACGTGCCCCGCGACGACGACCTCGAGTGCGTGAACCTGGCGTCGACGCTCAACGACGCGCTCGACGAGATGTTGACGTCGTCGCACGGCGTCGTCGTGGTGACCGGCAGGCGCAACGCCTATCAGGGGGTCATCCGGGTGGAGACCATCATGGATGCCATTCCCAGTGCGCGGGGCGCGGCGCCGGTGGCGGAGTCGGCGCCGTGACCTCTGCCCTCGCAGAACCCGATGTCCGCGCCGGCGGCGGGGGCCGCGGGTTGAGCCTTGGCCGCTGGCTGCTGCAACCGCTGGCCTGCGTCGCCGCGGTCGCGGGGTGCCTGATCTACGTGCAAGTCGCGGAAGTGTCTGAGTCCGAACAGCGTTCGCTCGGCGTGCCCAACCTGCTGACCCTGCTGAAAGAACACATGATCGTCAGCCTCGCGGCGACCGTGCTGACATGTGTGGTGGCGATCCCGTTGGGCATCATGCTGACCAGGGGGTCGATGCGTCGCTTCTCCAAGCCGATCATCACCGTCGCGGGCTTCGGCCAGGCCGCACCGGCCATCGGGCTCATCGCGCTCGGCGCGGTCCTGTTCGGGATCGGTCCCGTGGGTGCCGTCGCCGCGCTCGTCGTGTACGGCGCACTGCCCATCGTGGCCAATACCGTCACCGGTCTCGACGGCGTCGATCCGCGCCTGGTGGAAGCCGGTCGCGGCATGGGGATGTCGAGCGCGGCCACCCTGCTGCGGGTGGAACTACCGCTGGCGCTCCCCGTGATCGTCGCCGGAGTTCGCACCGCGCTGGTGCTCATCGTAGGTACCGCCGCCTTGGCGTCGTTCACCGGAGCCGGCGGGCTCGGACAACTCATCACCACCGGCATCAAGCTGCAGCAGCCCGTCACCCTCATCGTCGGCGCGATTCTGGTGGCAGCGCTGGCCCTGTTCATCGACTGGCTGGCCCGCATGGTCGAAGTCTTCGCGGCGCCGGAAGGGCTGTGACGCATGGCTTCCGTGCGGACATTCATCGCAGCGACAGTCGCGTCGTTGACCGTCGCCGGATGCGGGCTGCAGTCGGCCAGCGGTACCGTACTCGACGCCTCGCCGGGGTCGATTCAGCACTACGACTCGCTCGAAGGTGTGGAAATCACCGTAGCGGCAAAGGATTTCACCGAGCAGTTGATCCTGGGCAACATGCTCTCCATCATCCTGAATGCCGCAGGGGCCGACGTCACCAACATGACCAACACCCCGGGCAGCTTCGGCGTGCGACAGGCGATGCTCGACGGCACCGCGAACGTGTCGCCGGAGTACACCGGAACCGGGTGGATCAACTACCTGGGCCACGAGCAACCCGTCAAGGGTTCGGAGGCGCAGTGGCGAGCGGTCAACGAGGAAGACAAGGCGAATGGGCTGACCTGGCTTCCGCCCGCGCCGATGAACAACACGTACGCCTTTGCGATTCGGGAATCCGAGGGCGAGCGTCTCGGAGTGACGAAACTGTCCGACCT
>CAZOIX010000923.1:0-2203 GCA_964579685.1 uncultured Mycobacterium sp. | reverse complement strand
TCGCGAGCGTTGGCCGCCAACTCAGCCAGGTCGAGTTCGACCTCGGCCAGTCCGCCGGTCAGATCGGCCTGCAGCGGCTCACGCGCGGCAGCCACCTTCGACTCGATGTCGCACAGGTCGAGCAACATCTTCGCCATCTCGTCGGTGGTGTAGGTCGTCACACCGGCTTCCTCGACGGCGCCCACGATGGCGTCGTTGTGACCCATCAGGCCGGTGCCCTTCGTCCAGCCGATCAGCGCGTGCGCCAACGAAACCCGCTGTGCCCACGATGACTCGGCCTTCCATCGGGTGACCAACGCATCGAGTGCGGACTTCGATTCGCCGTACGCGCCGTCTCCGCCGAACATGCCGCGGTTAGGCGACCCCGGCAGCACCACATGCAGTCGCGCCGCGATGTCGCGTTCCGCGCCGACGTGCGAGAGCCCGCCGATCAGCCGCTGAACGGCCCACAGCAGAACCTTCATCTCCATCTCGGCACGCGAACCCGCGTCCGACAGATCGCCTGCGACTCGCGGCGCCGCGAACGGGAACAGCAGCGTCGGTGTCAACGCGTCCTTGAGGTGAATCGACTGCGGCCCAAGGCTTTCGCTTTGTTCCGTGCCCACCCACTCCACGAGCGCGTCGATGTCGCTGTAGGACGCCATGTTGGCGGGGACCACCCACAGCTTGGCGTCGAACCGGGCGTTGTTCCGGTACAGATCGCGGTAGAACCCCAGCCGGGCGTCGTCGAGCTTGGACGTGGTCGCGATGACCGTCGCCCCACCGTCGAGTAACTGGGCCACCACGGATGCCGCGATGGAGCCCTTCGACGCACCGGTCACGACAGCGACCTCGTCGGTATAGCGGCCCTTGCCCGGGTTCTCCGCACCGGCGGCCGCACGGCCATACAGCGAGGCGTGAATATTGCGGCCCGACGCCAGCGCCTTGCCCTGCCACCAGGTGGCCTGGGTGCCGACGATATGCCCCGCGCCTTCGAACCGCTCCGAAAGGCGCTGCCAGTCAGCGTCGATCTCGCCGTCGTCCATCAGCCAGAGCTTCGCCAGATCCTCGCGTGCGCTGGCCCAGCGGTCGTCGAACACGACCGCTTTGCGGCCGTCGAACGTCGGGGCGACCAAACGCGGCCAGTCCGAACCCAATTCGGCGGTGACCAGATCGATGAGCTCGGCATCCGTCGCTTCCGGCGCGCTGACCGGGGCGTCCAGACCCAGCTGGCCCAGGATCAGGCGCGCCGCCGAGGCGAGCACACCGTTGGGCCCGGTCACCTGTTCGGCGAACTCGCCGAGTGCCGCGGAGTCCACGACACCGCCTCCGCCACCCGCGGCCGCGGGCAGCGTGACGGCCACACCATGACGTGCGCCCACCGCCGACACCGCAGCGTCGATGACCTTGTCGACAGAAGCCGCGTCCGCAAGCGCTCCGGCGTGCAGACCACCCAGTTCGCCGCCACGCACGCTGGACCCTTCGCGGGTGCCCAGCGCCACCTCGACGGTGACGTGCTTGACCCAGCCATCGCCGAGTTCCCAGGTCTTCTTGACCCGTTCGGCGATGTAGGCGGGCCGCTTGCCCGACGGCCCGAGGACCGTGCGGAGCTGGTCGTTGACCGCGTCGGAAAGCACTGGGCCGTAGGGCTTATAGGTTCGGGCCAGCTTGGTGACCTGTCCTTTGAGCCCGGCCAGATCGGCCTCTGCGGCACCATCGATGGCGCCGAGGTTCAACTCAGAGCCGAGGTCGACGAGAAGCTGGTTGCGCCGCGAGGAGGCACCATCGGTGATGGACTCGATGGAGTCCAGTGCCTCGATCTGATCGATGCGCATCTTCGCCGACAGCGCGATCAACGCCGTCGTGGCGTCGGCGGCGTCGTACACCAGGTCGTCCGGACGAGGGCCACCCGACGGCGCCGACGGCGCCGCAGGTGCGGGTGCCGCTTCGGCAGGCGCCGCTGCTTCCACCGGTGCAGGCGCCTCATCGACATCGTCGTCGAGGTCGGGCTCGGGATCGGTGTCCGTGGCGAACAGCACCGCGGCGTCGCGCTCCGAGTTCAGCACTTCGGTTGTGCTGTGCGAATACTCGGGCAGCTTCAGCGTGTTGGTGGCCAGACCGGCGACGGTCGGTGCGGACTTCACGCCGATCTCGACGAACCGCTCGATACCGAGACCGCCGGCGGCCTCCTCGATGAACAGCAGATCCTGCGTCTCGATCCAGC
>CAZOIX010000922.1:0-2206 GCA_964579685.1 uncultured Mycobacterium sp. | reverse complement strand
GGTCTGGGCAAGCCGTTGCAGCTCATCAACCACCCTGTGCGCGAACGTATTCCGATCACGATCGCCGCGCTGGGACCGAAGAACGTCGAACTCACCGCGGAGATCGCCGAGGGTTGGCAGCCGGTGTTCTTCTATCCCGAGAAAGCCGACGACGTGTGGGGTGAATCGCTGCGGGCGGGGTTCGCCAAACGCGATCCGTCGCTGGGCCCGCTCGACATCATGGTGAGCGCTCCCTTGGCGATCGGCGACGATGTCGACGACCGATTGAATTGGGCAAAGCCACAATTGGCGCTCTACATCGGCGGGATGGGTGCGCGCGGGCAGAACTTTTATCACAAGCTCGCCACCCGCTACGGGTTCGGCGACGTCGCCAACCACATCCAGGACCTCTACCTTGCCGGAAAGAAAGCCGAGGCGATCGAGGCCGTGCCGGACGACCTCGTGCGCTCGGTCTCTCTGGTCGGCCCACGCGGGTTCGTCAGGGAGCGGCTGGCCGCATTCGACGAGGCAGGCGCCACCACACTGCTGCTGCAACCGCTTTCGGGGGACCGCGCCGAGACGACGCGATTCGTCGAGGACGCGCTTGCGCTGTTGCCGTAGCGATTCAAGGAATCTGCGGGCCTACCTGTAGACTGTCTACAACGGCATCGTCTGTTCTGCCTTTTGCCGTTTCTCGATCGTCATACCGAGCGCCGCGGGATCACCCGCGCCGGGCAGGACGACCACACTCAAACTTTCGGAGCTTCAATCTTGTCTGTTCAAATCGCTGGTGGCTCAACCGTGCCCACCTTCGCTGACCTCGGTCTGCCACAGGCCGTCGTCGACGTCCTTGCCGGCAACGGCATCGACACCCCGTTCCCGATCCAGGCCGCGACGCTGCCTGATTCGTTGGCCGGCCGCGACGTTCTCGGCCGCGGCCGCACCGGATCCGGCAAGACATACGCGTTTCTGCTGCCAATGGTGACGCGACTCACAAATAGCCCGACCAAGCGCCTCCCCGGCCGCCCTCGGGCACTCATTCTCGCCCCGACCCGCGAGCTCGTCGCACAGATCCAGATGTCGCTCGCACCGCTTGCCGCTGCATCGAATTTGCGGTCCGTCGTCGTCTTCGGCGGCGCCGGGCACCAACCACAGATCGACAAGCTGCGCGCCGGCGTCGATATCGTCATCGCCTGCCCCGGCCGGCTGGAAGACCACGTGCAGTCCGGCCATGCCGACCTGTCGGCGGTCGAGATCACTGTGCTGGACGAAGCCGACCACATGGCGGATCTCGGATTCCTGCCTCCGGTCAAGCGCCTGCTCGACAAAACGCCGCGCGACGGACAGCGAATGCTGTTCTCCGCCACGTTGGATCGTGGTGTGGACGTTCTCGTCAAGCGCTATCTGCGAGATCCGGTCGAGCACAGCGTCGACTCCGAGCAATCGCCGGTGACCGCCATGGAGCATCACGTCCTCCATGTCGAGAAGGCTTCGCGGATCAACGTGCTGGCCGACCTCGCCGCATCTCCGGGCCGGACGATCGTGTTCGCCAGGACCAAGTACGGCGCCAAGAATCTTGCCCGGCAATTGAATTCGCGTGGCGTGTCCGCGGTGGAACTTCACGGCAATCTGTCACAGAACGCTCGCACGCGTAACCTCGCGGCATTCTCCGACGGTTCGGCTTCCGTGTTGGTGGCGACGGACATCGCGGCGCGCGGCATCCACGTCGATGAGGTCAGCCTGGTGGTGCACGCGGATCCCCCCGTGGAACACAAGGCGTATCTGCACCGCTCCGGCCGCACCGCGCGCGCAGGAAACGACGGCACCGTCGTCACGCTGATGCTCGACGAACAGGTGTCCGATGTGCGGCAGCTGACCCGTAAGGCCGGCGTGAAGCCGACGATCACCCGTTTCAGCGGTCCGTCGCACCCGGTGCTGCACGAGATCGCGCCGGGCGAGCGCACCTTCGGGAAGCCGATCGCGCCCGGGCCTGTGGCCGCCAGCCGCCCTGCTCCGGCGAAGCCCGCCCAAGCGCGTCGTCGTCGCTCGAACTCGAGGAATCGCCGCAGGCGTCCGGTGGTCAACTGACCCGTGGATGACTGGCCGCGTGTCAGTGGACTGAGGCATAATCGAATGTATGTTCGATTCGGAGTTCTCGGGGGCGGATGATGCGACGGTGCTCGCCGCGATCGAGGAGGGCGCACGAATCGAGGCCGCTGCCGGGGCG
>CAZOIX010000921.1:0-2206 GCA_964579685.1 uncultured Mycobacterium sp. | reverse complement strand
GCTTCAGGTGCCAGTGTCCTTCGGGACGTGGGGGTTCAAGTCCCCCTTCGCCCACCATCTGTAGGCAGCGAGCGGATGAGCCGCTGCGCGGAATGCCACGACCGGAAGCGGGTCGTGGCATTTGCGTTTAGGCTTGGTCCGGGAGGCGGCCAACGCGCGATGTCGATTCGGATCTCACTGTCACGGGTGTTCGTGGCGGTCGGCTGCGCCGCCGCGTTCGCGGCCGCGCCCGTCGTCACCGCGGCCCCCGCGGGCGCCTGCCCGCCGAGCTTCTACACGGACCCGTTCACCGGACAGTGCGCTGCCCCGGGGACCGGCATCCCGACGGTCAACGGCATCCCGTGCATTCCGGGCCTGCACCTCGGGACGTGTATGGGCATGCTGCAGAACATGCCCGGCGGCTACAACCCCTGGCCCTGAGCCAGCACCCCGCGCAGCACCAGATCGCCGAGCTGTTCGGCGGCGGCATCGATGTCCTTGACCCGCCGTACGCAGACCGCGTACCAGGCGCCGCCGGCGATCACATCCATCACCGTGTCGGCGTTCACCCCGGGACGTACGGTGCCGTCGGCGACCGCGCCGTCCACCCGCTCGGCGAGTTGACTGCGGGCGGCGGCCTCGAGGCGGTCACTGAGCACGCGGCGCATGCGGCGATCCGCACGTAAGTCGTTGAGAAGTCCCGGAATTGCCTCGCGCACGGCCGCGTCGCCGTACATGGTCATGGCGCCGCGGCACAGCCGGCCGATCTCCGCGGCGAAATCGTCTGCCGGAGGTTCGGGACCGAGGTCGGGAAACAGCGCCTCGTGCACCAGCTGGGCCTTCGAACTCCAGCGGCGATACACGGCGGGGCGGCTCACCTGCGCCGTGGCGGCGATCAGGTCGATGGTCGTCGCCGCATAGCCCCGGTCGATCAGCAGACGGCGGGTCGCGGCGAGCACCGCCGCGTCGATCGCCGGGTCGCGGCGCGAACCCTGCCGGCGGTGCCGGCGTTCGGCGGTCTGCACGATTCGCACGCCTCCCTCCGGCATTTGTCGTTACAGTGTGTCACAACAAAGGTCGATCGGAGGCAAGATGTCATCGAACCTGTTGGCCGGAGTCGGCGAGGACGGTCGCCATCTCTATACGTGCCCGCTGTGTGAAGCCATGTGCGGCTTGGAGATTGAGGTCGCCGATGGTCGGGTGGCCGGTATCCGCGGCAACCAGGACGACACCTGGAGTCGCGGCCACATCTGCCCGAAGGGCGCAAGCCTTGGCGTGGTGCACGAGGATCCGGACCGCATCCGCCGCCCGATGGTCAAGGTCGACGGGCAGTGGCGCGAGGTCAGTTGGGACGAGGCGTTCCGGCGCTGCACCGAGCTGCTGGCACCGGTGATCGAGAAGTACGGCATCGGCGCGGTGACCTGCTACACCGGCAACCCGCTCGCGCATTCGTTCTCCCTCGGCCGCTACACCGGAGTGTTGCTGGGGATGTCGGGCATCCCGCTGTCGTACTCACCAGGCACTGTCGACCAGTGGCCGAAGAACTTGTCGTCGCACCTCATGTACGGCGGCTGGTGGACCTTCCCGGTGCCCGACATCGAACGCACCGACCTGCTGGTGGTGATGGGCGCGAACCCGGCCGCGTCGCAGGGGTCGTTACTGGCTGCGCCCGACGTCATGGGCATCATCGGCGCAATTCGCAAGCGCGGCAAGGTGATTGTGATCGACCCGGTCCGCACTGCCACCGCGGCGCGCGCCGACGAGTGGTTGCCGATCACCCCCGGCACCGACGCCGCGCTGCTGCTGGCCGTCGCGCACACGCTGTTCGACGAGGGCCTCGTCGACCTTGGCGCGCTGGCACCCCACGTCGACGGGCTCGACCGCATGCGCGAAGTGGCTGCGGAATGGGATCCGGAGCGCGTCGCGGGGGTGACGGGTATCGCCGCCGACCGCATCCGAGAGTTGGCCCGTGAGCTGGTGAACACGGAGCGCGCCGTCGTGTACGGCCGGATCGGCACGTGCAATCAGGAGTTCGGCAGCCTGGCCAGCTGGCTCGTCGACGTTGTCAACATCCTCACCGGACACTTCGACACCGTCGGGGGATCGATGTTCCCACGGGCCACCGCATGGTCGGTGACCGTGCAGCCGATACCCGGACTCGAAGACGGCGCAGCGGAATTCGGCCGTTTCCACACCCGCGTACGTGGCGCCAAGGAGGTGCTCGGCC
>CAZOIX010000920.1:0-2209 GCA_964579685.1 uncultured Mycobacterium sp. | reverse complement strand
CTGTTTCGCCGCGGCCGGCGGCACCGCGCTGATCGGGATCCCGTTCGCGCTCGTCGCACTGGCGGCGTCGGGGTTCCTCGGCGAGGGCGAGGATCCGATTCTGTTCCGGCTGCTGGACCAGGTCCCGCTGGCGATCACGATCGTCGTGCTGTGCGGACTGGTGGGCGCTTCGATGAGCACTGCCAACGGTGCGATCCTGGCCATCGCCAATGTCACCGTGCGCAATGTCGGCGGCGTCAAGCGCGTACATCAACCGGGAAAGCCGGACCCGTTGCTGGGGGCCACCCGGTGGGCGATGGTGCCGATGACGATCATCTCGATCCTGCTCGCGATCTATGTCAAGCAGACGGGAATCCTATTGACCCTGGCGTTCGATCTTCTGCTGGCCTGCCTGACGGTGCCCTTCATCTTCGGCATGTTCTGGCGACGCGGAACCGCCACCGCCGCAATGGCTTCGATCATCGCCGGTCTGATTGTGCGACTGGTGCTGTTCGCCATGACGCCGACGATCTACGGCGTGGACAACGACATCCTGTACGTCCCGAACAATCTGATTCAAGCGAGCTTCGACGGCTGGCCGACGTTCATCGCGTTCGCCGTGGCGATCGTCACCTATGTGGTCGTGGCACTGTTGACGCCGCCGGCGCCGCTCAAAGGTGTCGACATCCAGCTGGCCACCGACATCGACGACGCGATCGCCGAGGCCGACGAGGAGGCCGAAGCCGAGGACGCGGTTGGTGCCGCTACGCCACCGTTGACCACGGCACAGTAAGCACGCCGTCGCGCATCCGCCGTCGTGGCGGATCCACGGGGAAACCGCTGTCGCGCAATGATTCCAGCATTGCGCGCCAGCGCACCCGCGGCCCGAACACCCCGTGTCCCGCGACACTGGCCCATGCCCGGTCGGCTGCGGCCAGCAGAGTGTGGATCGGCTGACCGTCGACGTTGCGATGGATCAGCACCTTGGGCAGCCGCTCGGCGAGATCGGACGGGCGCTCGATCGCGAAGGGGTCGCAGGCCATCGTCAGGCTCAGCGGGCCGTCCGCGTCGAGCAGCACCCAGCAACAGAGCCGGCCCAGTTCATCGCATGTGCCGTCGACGATCAAGCCACCCGGAGCCAACTGGCGCGCCATGGTGGACCACGCCTCGCCCACTGCTTCGACGGGATACTGGCGCAGCACGTTGAAGGCGCGCACCAAGACCGGCGTCCGCCCGGCCAGTTCGAATCCGCCCAGGGCGAATTCGACCGAGTCGTCGGCGGCGGTGGCCCGGGCCGCCGCGACCCGGTCCGGATGGATCTCCACGCCGATGACCCGAACATCGCCACGTACGGCACGAAGACGCTCGGCGAGCTCGAGCGTCGTCACCGGCAGGGCGCCGTAGCCGAGATCGACCACCAGCGGATCGGAGGCCGACAGTAGGGCGGCACGCACCCGTGCGGAATGCACCAGCCAGCGGTCGCTGCGTCGCAGCCGGTTGTAGCCAGTGGTGCCCCGGGTGAGCTGTCCGACGGGGGCCGCCATAGTGCGATTTTAGGCCGGTGGCGGTCCACGGCCCCGCACCACGCCGCAGGCCCAGCGGCCGCGGTATAACGTATGAGGGAAGTGGCAGAGAACTGCCATTACTGCTGCGTCGAGGAGCGACCATGGCCGATCTGCCTGTCGCATGGTGAGCAATGTGAGTCGGCTTCGATTCGACGGCAGAGTCGCGATCATCACCGGTGCCGCTCAGGGACTTGGCAAGTCGCACGCGATGTTGTTGGCGGCGCGCGGAGCCAAGGTCGTCGTCAACGACGTGGGTGGGACGGTAACCGGAGAAGGCTGCGATGCCACGCTCGCCGAATTGGTGGTCGAGGAGATCAGGGCCAGTGGTGGTCAGGCCGTCGCCGACATGAACAGCGTCGCGACCGCCGAGGGTGGCACGGCGATCGTGCAGACCGCACTCGACGCGTTCGGTCGCGTCGACATCGTCGTCAACAACGCGGGAATCCTGCGCGACAAGATGTTCGCGGACATGACCGCCGATCTCGTCGACCCCGTCCTCGACGTCCACCTCAAGGGTGCGTTCAACGTGACGAGGCCCGCGTTCGCGGTGATGGCGGAGCAGGGTTACGGCCGCATCGTCAGCACCTGCTCGGCATCCGGCATCCTCGGCTCGCCGGCCAAGGCCAACTACGGTGCCGCCAAGACGGGATTGATCGGCCTGACCC
>CAZOIX010000919.1:0-2209 GCA_964579685.1 uncultured Mycobacterium sp. | reverse complement strand
TTCGGTGAGCGTCAGGCAGCCTCGCCCGAGGGTGCGTTCACGTCTGCAGGCAGCGCACCCTTGGCGACCTCGACCCGCGCGGTGAACGCGGCCGGGTCACTGACGGCGATCTCGGCGAGGTTCTTGCGGTCCACCTCGACGCCTGCGGCCTTGAGGCCCTGGATCAACCGGTTGTAGGTGATGTCGTTGGCGCGGGCCGCCGCGTTGATCCGGGAGATCCACAACTTGCGGAACTCGCCCTTGCGGGCACGCCGGTCACGGTAGGCATAGGTCAACGAATGCAGCTGCTGCTCTTTGGCTTTGCGATACAACCGCGAGCGCTGACCGCGGTAGCCCTTGGATGCCTTGAGTACTGTGCGCCGTTTTTTCTGCGCGTTCACTGCGCGCTTCACGCGTGCCATGGGGGTATTCCTCTTCGTTCAGGTCGTACAGGGAGTGGGCTGTCAGCCGTTCAGCAACTTCTTGATGCGCTTGCGGTCATTGGCAGCCACCTCGGTGCGGCCGTCCAGCCGACGGGTGCGGCGGCTCGACTTGTGTTCGAGCAAGTGTCGTTTGTTGGCCTTCTGGCGCACGATCTTTCCGGTGCCGGTCGCCCGGAACCGCTTCGAAGCGCCGCTGTGGGTCTTCGCCTTTGGCATCTGTCCTCAGTTCTGTGGTGTGTCGTTCGGTGCGCTCTCGGGCTGTGCGCGCTGCGCCGCCGGAGCGTCGGCATCGTGCGCCGCCTTGGCGCGAGTCTTCGCGCCGCGGTGCGGTGCCAGCACCATCGTCATGTTGCGGCCGTCCTGCTTGGCCGACGTCTCGACGAAGCCGTAGTCGGCGACGTCGGCGCCCAGCCGCTGCAGGAGTCGGTAGCCCAGCTCGGGCCTCGACTGCTCGCGTCCGCGGAACATGATCGTCACCTTGACCTTCGAACCCGCCTGCAGGAAGCGGACCACGTGGCCCTTCTTGGTCTCGTAGTCGTGCGGGTCGATCTTGGGTCGCAGCTTCTGTTCCTTGACGACGGTCTGCTGCTGGTTCTTGCGAGACTCGCGCGCCTTCTGCGCCGTCTCGTATTTGAACTTGCCGTAGTCCATGATCTTGCAAACCGGGGGTTTGGCATCTGGGGCTACTTCGACAAGGTCGAGATCGGCATCCGCGGCGACGCGGAGAGCGTCTTCGATGCGCACAATGCCTACCTGCTCGCCGCCTGGTCCGATCAGACGGACTTCGGGTACGCGGATGCGCTCGTTGACGCGGGTCTCAGTGCTGATGGGGCCTCCTATGTTGTCCTGTGTTGCTCTATGGAGACCACACCGTCAGCACTCTGTTCACTGAACAGAAAAGCCCTGCTCAAAGCAGGGCCCATAGCCGACCAGGACAGGCATCGGATGCCTGTGACCGGACCACTGAACCGGTATGGTCAGCGGTGGGAGTGGGACTCCACTTGCTGTCCCTGGCGTATGCCGGGACGGTCGCGCATGCCAGTCTATCAGGCATGACTCAGGATCCCGCATCGGCCGAACCGGTGGCCGAGCCGCCGACCCGCGAGCTGGCCGAGATTCCGGCCGTCGAGGTGATCACCCGCTCGGCCGTCATGCTGATGAGCGCCGCGGCCGAGAAGCTCGGTCTGGGAGCGGACGACCCCGACGAGAGCCCGCACCGCGATCTCGACGAAGCACGCCGGTTGATCACCGCACTGGCGGGGCTGGTGACGGCCTCCGCGGAGTACCTCGGTCCGCACGCCGGGCCGGTGCGGGACGGGTTGAAGAGCCTGCAGCTGGCGTTCCGCGAAGCGAGCGCGGCACCGGAGGAACCGGGCCAGGGTCCAGGCGAGAAATACACCGGCCCCGTCTGGTAGCCAGTCACACCAATTTGACCGGAATACCGAATATCCTCGCGCTCTATGACGGTGACTAGCTCGGCAGGCCCAGCGATCACTGCGAAGGCGCGCCGCACCTCAGCGTTCCGGTGGGTGCCCGCCGCGGCAGGCTGGACCGTCGGCATCATCGCCACCCTGTCGCTCCTTGCCAGTGTGTCGCCGCTCTTCCGGTCGCTGATCAAGGTGCCCCGCGAATTCGTCAACGACTACATCTTCAACTTCCCCGACACCAGCTTCGCGTGGGCGTTCGTGCTGGCGGTGCTGGCCGGGGCGCTCGCCGCGCGCAAGCGCATCGCCTGGTGGACGCTCGTGGGCTACATGGTCGCCGCAACCGGGTGGAACATCGCCGAC
>CAZOIX010000918.1:0-2216 GCA_964579685.1 uncultured Mycobacterium sp. | reverse complement strand
GTGAGGAACGGCCGATGTCCGAACGACGCCACACCCGCATAGGCCAGTTCGAGCTGCTCGACCATCCCCGGCGGAAGTTCTCGCTGATGATCGTGATCGTGCCCCATCAGCTGACCGTACCGTTCCCTGCCTTCGGCGTGGGCCCAGTCGGCGACTCAATCGGATGCGTTACGGGCTTGACGCTCAACCGAAGTGAGCGCATCGCGCAGTACCGGCGGAATCGGACGTTTGGCCCAGTCGTCGGTGGAGACGACCACGTAGACGTTGACACCGCGCACCGCGGGCTGCTGCCTGGTTTCGGGCCCGTCTTCGCTGCTTCGCAGCACGGTGAATCCCAGCGTGAAGCTGGTGGATCCGATTCTCTCGCAGCAGACCTCGATGCACACCGAGTCGCGCCACCTGACCGGTCCCTTGAAGTCGATCTCGCTGTGCACCACCTGGATGTCGTATCCGGTCGCGATCAACCCGGGGTAGGTGACGTCGAGGTGGTCGAGGAAGCCCGTGCACGCCTCGTCGAACCAGGTGAGGTAGTGGCCATTGAAGACGACACCCTGTTGATCGACCTCCGCGTACCGCGGCACGATCGGCATCGAAAACGAGCTCACACCATCACACTATCGGCCACATCCTGCCGGGCCACGGCTGTGCGAGACGCCGCGCTCGGCCACACTGGGTGCGTGGACATGGTGACAGTCGATGACATCAGGGCGGCGGCGGCGCGGATACGGGCATTCGTGGTGCGCACGCCATTGCTGCCCGTGCTGTGGGGAGACGACGACCGGCCGCTGTGGATCAAGCCGGAGAACCTGCAGCCGATCGGGGCCTTCAAAGTCCGCGGGGCGTTCAACGCGATCGGCAACCTCGATGAATCCGTTTGCACCCGTGGCGTGGTCGCCTACTCCAGCGGCAACCATGCGCAGGCCGTGGCCTACGCCGCCGCGGTGTACGGACTTCCGGCGCACATTGTCATGCCGAAGGAGACGCCGCGCGTCAAGGTGGACGCCACGCGACACCACGGCGCGGAAGTAATCCTCTGCGAGGCGGGTCAGCGCGAGCGCGTCGCCGCGGAGGTCCTCCAGGAGACGGGCGGGGTATTGATCCCGCCGTTCGACCATCCCGACATCATCGCCGGGCAGGGCACCATCGGGTTGGAGATCGCCGAGGACCTCCCTGACGTCGAAACCGTGCTCGTCCCGGTCAGCGGTGGTGGTCTGGCGTCGGGCATCGGTACGGCCATCAAGGCGCTGTGCCCGCGGGCACGCGTCTTCGGCGTGGAACCCGAGCTTGCCGCCGATGCGGCCGAGGGGCTTGCGCAGGGCCATCGAGTGAACTGGTCGATCGAAGACCGGAACCGCACCATCGCCGACGGGCTGCGATCACAGCCGTCGGAGCTGACATTCGCCCATCTGCAGAAGGTACTGGACGGCGTGATCACGGTGTCGGAGAGCGAGATTCGCGGCGCGGTGCGTGAACTTGCCCATAAGGCACACCTGGTCAGCGAGCCCAGCGGTGCGGTGGCGCTGGCGGCCTATCGACAGGGACAGACACCGTCCGGCCGCACGGTGATGGTGCTGTCCGGTGGGAACATCGACCCAGGCGCGCTGGCCGGCATGCTGGCTTAGTGCACGCCCTCCATCAGACGGCTTATCCAGGGGGACAATGCGAACACGACCACGCCCGCGAGGATGGCGACGGCGCCGAGGATGCCGAAATAGGCGAATTCACGGGCCGGGTCGTAGTAGGTGGACAGCACGCCCGACATCGACGTACCGATACCGACCGAGAAGAAGTACAGCGCCATCATCTGCGCTCGAAACGCTTCGGGCGCAAGCTTTGTCGTGACAGAGAGGCCGATCGGGGACAGCAGGAGTTCAGAAATCGCGAAGACCGCCATGATGCCGACCACCAAGAGTGCGGGGACCGCCCTACCCGTCGTGCCCGCCATCGGCAGAAACAGCAGGAACGCCGCCCCCATGCCGATCACACCGTAGGCGAACTTGCGCGGGGTGGTGGGTGCGCGCCCGCCGAGTCGCGTCCACATGATCGCGAACAACGGTGAGAGCAGGATGATCCACACCGGCTCGATCGAGCCGATCCAACTCGACGGGGCGGTCCAGCCGAAGATCGACCAGTCCATCCTCTCGTCCGAATAGACCGCGAGCACGGTGAAGATCTGCTGGAACAGCGACCAGAACACCGCGTTGGCGATGAACAGC
>CAZOIX010000917.1:0-2219 GCA_964579685.1 uncultured Mycobacterium sp. | reverse complement strand
GCTGAGGCGAATATTGCGCCTTGCGCCGCCCTCAGGGCTGGCGCAGGGCGTTTTGTTTTGTCACAAGCACAACCGCTACCATCCGACCGGAAGTGACCATGTCTCTCGAGAACCAGATCAGCGAATTGCGGGCCGAAATCACCGGTGCAATCGATGCCGCCGAAACCGAGCAGAGCCTAGAGACGGTGCGTGTCGGCGCGCTCGGCAAGAAGGGCAGCGTCTCGGCGCTGTTGGCAACGCTCGGAAAGATGGCCCCCGAAGAGCGCAAGACCGCCGGTCCCGCGATTAACGGGCTCAAGGGTGAGGTCGCTTCGCTGATCGAAGCGCGCGCCGAAACCCTGCGCGCCGAGGCGCTGGAGCGCCGGCTGGCTGCCGAAACTCTCGACGTGACCCTGCCGCTGCAACTGGCGCCGACCGCACGCGGCCGCATTCACCCGATCAGCCAGACCATGGACGAGATCGCCGCGATCTTCTCTGACATGGGCTTCTCCATCGCCGAAGGTCCGGATATCGAGACTGACTACTTCAACTTCACGGCGCTGAACTTCCCCGAAGGCCACCCGGCCCGCGAGATGCACGATACCTTCTTCATGAAGCCATCGGCTGACGGTGAAAAGAAGCTTTTGCGCACCCACACCTCGCCGGTGCAGATGCGCGTCATGCAAAAGTCCAACAAGCCGCCGCGCGCCGATTACGTGACGCCACCGATGGACCCGCCGATCCGCGTCGTCATTCCCGGACGCACCTATCGCAACGATTCCGACCAGACCCATACCCCGATGTTCCATCAGGTCGAGGGGCTGGTGATCGACAAGTCGAGCCATATCGGCCAGCTGCGCTGGGTGCTCGAGGAATTCCTCAAGGCCTATTTCGAGGTGCCGAACGTTACGCTGCGCTTCCGCCCGAGCTTTTTCCCGTTCACCGAGCCGTCAATGGAAGTCGACGTACAGTGCGACCGCTCGGGTAACGAGGTGCGTATCGGCGAAGGCAGCGACTGGCTCGAAATCCTCGGCTGCGGCATGGTGCATCCCAATGTCATCCGCAATGCCGGGCTCGATCCGGATGTCTACCAAGGCTTTGCCTGGGGCATCGGCATCGACCGTATTGCCATGCTGAAATACGGAATGGCGGATCTGCGCGCCTTCTTTGACGCAGACACACGCTGGCTAGACCATTACGGCTTCCGCCCCCTCGATATGCCGACGCTGTTTGGCGGCCTGTCGAGCTGACACGATGCCAGTGCTGCCCGCCCCATACGAAAACGCCATAGCCTTCAGCTTCGGGGATTCCCCGGAACTGGCGGACGATCTGTTGCGGCGTGTTCTGGCGGGCGACAAGACGGCAAGCTGCGGCGCCTTGCGTGATTTCGGCGCTGACGGCGAACCGATTCCTGAGGTCGGGAGGCGCGTCGTGGTGCTGAACGGCGCCGGTGAGCCTGCCGCCGTCATTGAGACAACGAGCGTCGAAATCGCTCGTTTTGATGCTCTCACGCCGGCCTTCACCGATAAGGAAGGCGAGGGCGACTATCGCGCCTGGCGCGAGGGCCACGAGGCCTATTTCGCGCGCAATGGCGGGTTTTCGCCCGATATGCAGCTCGTGTGCGAAACCTTCAGGCTGGTGGAAGTGCTGCCCGCGGGCCGGCCCGTCTACAATCAGGTGGCGCGCCCGACCTTTGTCGTCACCGACATTGAAAGCGATGGGCCAACGCCGCTGCACAATTCGATGCTCAGCTTTGCTTCGGTTGCGATCGATGCCGATGGAACGCCGCGCGGCGAGTTCGAGGCCGTCCTTAGGCCGCGCGCTGACCGCACCCAGAATGAAACCACCATGGCCTGGTGGCAGACCCAGCCCGAGGCCTGGGCGGCGGCAACTGACAACCCGGAAGCGCCGGATGTCGTCATGACGCGCTATGCCGATTGGGTGGAGGCGCTGCCGGGACCGCACGTCTTCGTCGCCGCGCCGATGATTTTCGACGGGCTGTGGATCGACCACTACCTCGACGAGTTCGCCGGCACCCGCGTGCTCTCAGGCCCGTTCAAGGGCCGGCAGATTTTCAGGGGCGGCGGGGTGTGCCTTTACACCATGGCCGGAACCATGCGCGGCGCTCCCTATCTCGATTGGGGCATGAGCACGCTCCCATCGGAATTTTATGGCGACATCGCTCACACGCATAAGGCAATCGACGATGCCCGTGGCTTTGCCAACGTCCTCGTCGAACT
>CAZOIX010000916.1:0-2224 GCA_964579685.1 uncultured Mycobacterium sp. | reverse complement strand
GTCCAGCTTGTTCCTGTTGGCCAGCACCGCCGCGTTGTTCTCGACGAGCATCAAGGAGAAGTTCCTCGAACTGCTGCCCAACCGGGTGATCACCGACTCGATCGGTTCCTCGGAGACCGGCTTCGGCGGCACCAGCATCGTGGCCAAGGGCCAGTCGCACACCGGCGGCCCGCGGGTGACCATCGACCACCGCACCGTCGTTCTCGACGAGGACGGTAACGAGGTCAAGCCGGGCTCCGGAGTGCGCGGGATGATCGCCAAGAAAGGCAACATCCCGGTCGGTTACTACAAGGACGAGAAGAAGACCGCCGAGACGTTCAAGACGTTCAACGGTGTCCGCTATGCGATTCCGGGTGACTACGCCGAGGTCGACGAAGACGGCAGCGTGACCATGCTCGGCCGCGGTTCGCAGTCGATCAACAGCGGTGGCGAGAAGATCTACCCCGAAGAGGTGGAGGCCGCGCTCAAGGGTCATCCGGACGTGTTCGACGCGTTGGTCGTCGGCGTGCCCGACGAGCGGTACGGCAACTGCGTCGCCGCCGTCATCCACCGCAGGCCGGGCACCCACACGACGCTGGCCGAACTCGACACCTTCGTGCGTCAGGAGATTGCGGGTTACAAAGTGCCGCGCAAGGTTTGGTGGGTCGATGAGATCCACCGGACCCCTGCCGGCAAGCCCGACTACCGGTGGGCCAAGGACACCACCGAGGAGCGGCCCGCCGATGACGCGCACGCCAAGCATGTGAGTACGGCGACCTGATGCGTACCGAACTGTGTGACCGCTTCGGCATCGAATATCCGATATTCGTCTTCACGCCGTCGGAGAAGGTCGCGGCCGCGGTCAGCAAGGCGGGCGGTCTGGGTGTGCTGGGGTGCGTGCGTTTCAACGACGCCGACGATCTCGAGAACGTGCTGTGCTGGATGGACGAGAACACCGACGGTAAGCCCTACGGTGTCGACGTCGTCATGCCTGCCAAGATTCCGCAGGAGGGCACCGTCACCGACATCGGCAAGCTCATCCCGCAGAGCCACCGTGACTTCATCGACAAAACCCTTGCCGATCTTGGGGTTCCGCCGTTGCCCGAGGATGAGGAGCGCAACGCAGGCGTGCTCGGCTGGCTGCATTCGGTGGCTCGGTCGCATGTCGAGGTGGCGCTCAAGCATCCGATCAAGCTGATCGCCAATGCGCTCGGTTCACCGCCCGAGGACGTCATCGACCAGGTGCACGCCGCCGGTGTGCCGGTGGCAGCGCTGGCGGGCAGCGCCAAGCATGCCCAGCGCCACGTCGAGAACGGGGTGGACATCGTCGTCGCGCAGGGCCACGAGGCGGGTGGTCACACCGGAGAAATCGGCTCGATGGTGCTGTGGCCGGAAATCGTTGATGCCCTTGGTGGTAAGGCTCCGGTGCTGGCGGCCGGGGGTATCGGCACCGGGCGGCAGGTCGCTGCGGCGCTCGCACTCGGCGCACAAGGGGTGTGGATGGGCTCGGCGTTCCTGACGTCGGCCGAATACGACCTCGGACACCGCAAACCATCCGGGATGTCGACCATCCAGGAGGCGTTGCTGCGCGCCAACTCCAGCGACACCGTGCGGCGCCGCATCTACACCGGTAAGCCTGCGCGCCTGCTGAAGTCGAAGTGGACCGATGCCTGGGATGCCCCCGATGCACCCGAGCCGCTGCCGATGCCGCTGCAGAACATTCTCGTCAGCGAGGCGCATCAGCGGATGAACGAGTCGGACAATCCCGATACCGTCGCGATGCCGGTCGGCCAGATCGTCGGCCGGATGAACGAAATCCGGCCTGTCGCAGACATCATCGCCGAGTTGGTGGATGGGTTCGACGAGGCGACGAGACGGCTCGACGGTATCCGCCAAAGCTAGCCCGGACGCATCACGCGTCTTTCGCTAGGGCGTGATCGTCGTCTGTTCGTCGATGACGTCGGTCGCCGCGTTGACGATGTCGGCCTGGTCCTCCAGTCCGTCGGCGTTGAGCTGCAACACGTAGAGGCCATCGGCGCCGGGGATCACGACGGTCTTCTGGGCGACGATCTTGGTCTGCCCTTCCGACTCCCAGGTGCCGCCGAGTTGGTAAGCCGGGTAATCGCCGAGTGTGCTGTTCTGTCCGTCGTTCGACGCGGACCAGCCCGGCAGGTTCTGCAGTTCGCCGGGCGCCAGATCGATGATGGCCTGCGGGTCGACGTTACCGGTCAGCTTCGACATCAGT
>CAZOIX010000915.1:0-2226 GCA_964579685.1 uncultured Mycobacterium sp. | reverse complement strand
CTCGTCAGTTCGTTGACATTGCAGGGCATGACCGTGCTGCTCACCACGCAATATCTGGAAGAGGCCGACGTACTGAGCGACTCAATCGTTGTCATCGACCAAGGACACGTGATCGCCAGCGGCACCGCCGAAGACCTCAAGCGGAGGGTGGGCACCGGATACTGCCAGGTGACTCCGGCCAACCCCGCCGACATGCCGAAGGTCGCGGCCGCGCTGGCTGGCCTTGCCGGAGTGGATGTAAACGCCGACACCAACTCTGTATCGGTGTTCGCTCCCGATGGTGTGGCCACGTTGGCTGACGTGTTTCGTCGCGTCGATGTTCTCGGTATCGAACTCACCGACATCTCGCTCCGCAAACCCTCGCTTGACGAGGCTTTCTTACACATCACAGAACGAACCGTCACCCATCCATGAGTGCACTGGCTGCTCTCACCGAGCGCTCACTGAAGTCGTCTGTCCGTGATGGCGGCATGCTATTCGAGGTGCTGTCGCCCGTAGCCTATATGGCTGGTTTCACGGTGGCGTTGCACGGCTTGATCGACACCGGCCCAATTAGTTATTCGCAGTACCTGTTACCCGCGGTGGTCGTCCAGTCGGTGATCTTCGTCGGACTGCTCACCGCGGACCGAGCAGCAAGGGACCGCTTGTTCGGGCTCGGCGAACGCCTAGCAACGCTTCCGATTGCAGCAGCGGTCCCCGTCAGCGCTCGCATGGCAGCAACCCTGATGCGGGCCACCCTTGCAGTCTGTGTCGCAATGATCACTGGCCACGCCTTCGGATTCCGAATAACAGGCGGACCAGGCTATACGGCGGCTTTCGTGCTTATGGCGTTGCTGTTGTGCCTTGGCGTAGCGCTTGGTGCCGACGCATTGGGATCGAGTGCAGGCAGCGTTCAGGGCGCGAGCTACCTACTGTTCATCCCGCAACTATTACTTTTCATGCTGTCCACTGGAATCGCGCCCGAAGAAACCTTTCCAGAATGGTTGCGTCCGTACGTACGGAATCAGCCGGTATCACAGGTCGCCGAAACGCTGCGCGGCCTAGGGGCAGGACACGTTACCGCAGGCAATCTGACAGCGAGTCTGTCTTGGTGCGTCGGCATGCTTCTGCTGTTTGGAGCGATCACCTTGCGAATGCAGAGGCGCGGTCGGTGACGCCGAAGCACCGGATGGAAGGCTCGCGTCCGTTACAAGGCTCGCTGCTGCTCCAGAGCGTGGTAGAAGCGGGGCGACTCCTGACCCGGTGGCGGCGCGATCGAGCGGTTCTTATGGGGTCGCTGCTCTTCCCTGTCTGCCTGTTGCTCGTTTATGAGATCGTGCTGGGCGAGCGGGTGCTGAAAGTTACCGGAGTCGACAGTATCTACGGCGTGGCCCCGACTTGCGCCGTGTTATCCGCAGTATTCGGCTCAATGGGCAACGCCGTGGGAATCTCCATAGACCGCGACTTCGGAGTGCTCAGCCGAATGTGGATATTGCCGATACACCGGTCAAGCGCCCTTATCGGGCGGCTAATCGCGGAGGCCGTGCGCGCGCTCATCGGTACGGTCCTGATCACCAGCCTCTCGGTGACGATGGGACTGCGTTTTACAAACGGCTGGCTCGCGGCACTACTGTTCGTCGCGATCCCGTCGATCGTGGTCATCGGGTTCACGACGGTGGTAATGGCTCTATCCATCCGAACTAACGGCCGTTCCGTCATGAACTGGTTGGTGGGCGGGACCATGGCATTGGCATTCGTTAATCCCGGCACCACTCCGATCGACATGTTTCCGGACTGGATTCGGCCGTTCGTTCGTTATCAACCTATATCGCCCCCCATCGAGACGATGCGGGCGCTTGCCTATGACGGTCCACTTATTGGGCCCCTGTCGATGACGCTTTGCTGGGCGATCGTACTGCTCGCACTATTCATGCCACTGGCCGTGCGAGGTTACCGTCTTGCCGCCGAGTCCAGCGCATGAAACCCACCGTCGAAGTTCATTGGTGTTGGGCGTCAACGCGGCGAGGCATTTTCAAGTTGGCGCCGGCGCCGTTGGCTGTTCAGCGTGTCACCCTGTGCCAGCCGTCCTCGAAGTGGGCTTGCCCATGGTTCGGGTCCGTGGCTTGCCACGCGGTTTGTTGACTTGGGGACTGGCCCGAACCGCGATGAGCAGCTGGGACATTAGGAGAGAGGGGTCTGCTGCACAAATAGGTGACATCTGAGTTGGCTTGCCCGGGATGGGTGAGC
>CAZOIX010000914.1:0-2227 GCA_964579685.1 uncultured Mycobacterium sp. | reverse complement strand
GCCGCCGGGGATGAAGATCTCCTTCTGCGTCGGCAGGTCGGCGCCGCCGGACTCCACCAGCGACACCACGGGCAGCCGGTTGGCCAGCGCGATCTGATTGGCGCGCAGGATCTTCTTCAGCGTCCACGGATTGCTGGTGCCGCCCTTGACCGTTGGGTCGTTGGAGACGACGAGGCACTCGACGCCTTCGATGGCGCCAATGCCGGTCACCATGCTGGCGCCGACGGTGAAGTCGCTGCCCCACGCGGCCAGCGGGCTGAGCTCCAGGAACGGCGAATCGGGATCGAGCAGCATCTCGATGCGCTCGCGCGCCGTCATCTTGTGACGGTCGTGGTGGCGTTTGACGTACTTCTCACCGCCGCCGGCCAGCGCCTTGGCGTGCTCGGCATCGAGTTCGGCGAGTTTGGCGGTCATCACCTCGGCGGCTTCGGAGAAGGCCGCGGACCTCGGGTCGATGGCCGACCTCAGCGCGGTCATGATTGAAAACCAAGGGTTTTGGCCGCAAGGCTGGTGAGGATCTCGGTCGTACCGCCGCCGATGCCGAGGATGCGCATATCGCGGTACTGCCGCTCTATTTCGGATTCGCTCATGTATCCCATCCCGCCGAACAACTGCACTGCCTGATTGGCGACCCACTCACCGGCTTCGACGGCGGTGTTCTTCGCGAAGCACACTTCGGTGATCAGATTGGTCTCACCCGCGAGCTGACGTTCCACCACGTTGCGTGTGTACACCCGGGCCACGTCGACGCGTCGCGCCATCTCGGCGAGCGTGTTCTGGACGGATTGCCGTGTGATCAAGGGCTTGCCGAACGTCTCGCGGTTGCGGCACCACTCGACGGTGAGGTCGAGGCACCGTTGTGCGCTCGCGTACGCCTGCGCGGCGAGGCCGACACGTTCGGAGACGAATGCGCCTGCGATCTGGATGAATCCGGTGTTCTCGACGCCGATCAGGTTGGCCGCGGGGACGCGGACGTCGGTGTAGGAGAGCTCCGCGGTGTCCGACGACCTCCAGCCCATCTTGTCCAGCTTCCGGGTGACCTCGAAGCCGGGTGTGTCCTTGTCGACAACGATCAGCGAAACCCCCGCCGCACCCGGGCCTCCCGTGCGGGCAGCGGTCACCACATAGTCCGCACGCACCCCGGAGGTGATGTAGGTCTTGGCGCCGTTGATGACGTAGTACGGTCCGTCGCCGTCAGAGATCAACTCAGCACGCGTGGTCAGGTGTCCGACGTCCGACCCGCCGCCCGGTTCGGTGATCGCGAGGCTGCCGATCAAGTCGCCGCGCAGTGTCGGCCGGACATAGGTGTCGATCAGCCGCGCGTCGCCCGACGCGATCATGTGCGGTACGGAGATGCCGCAGGTGAACAGCGAGGCGAACACGCCACCGGGTGCGCCGGAGTAGTGCATCTCCTCGCAGATGACGACGGCGTCCGCGCCGTCGCCGCCACCCCCGCCGACCGCTTCGGGCAGCCCCGCCCCCAGCAGGCCGGCATCGCCGGCCTTGCGATGCAGCTCCCGCGGCAGGTCGCCGGTGCGCTCCCACTCGTCGGCGTGGGGCAGGACCTCGCGTTCTGCGAACGCCCGCACCGTCTTTCGCAGTTGTTCCCGTTCCGGGGTGTGCCAGATGCTCACGACAAGAACTCCTCGGGAATGTCAACGTGGCGGCTGCGCAGCCATTCGCCCAGCCCCTTGGCCTGTGGATCGAAGCGGGCCTGATAGGCCACACCCTGGCCGAGAATGTCCTCGATCACGAAGTTGACTGCCCGTAGATTCGGCAGCAGATGCCTCGTCACTTCCAGATCCGCTGTCTCAGGCAGCAATTCGCGAAGTTTCTCCAAGGTCAGGTAGTGCGCCAGCCACCGCCAGTGTTCGTCGCGACGTACCCACACTCCGACGTTGGCGCTGCCACCTTTGTCACCACTGCGCGCGCCCGCGATCCTTCCCAGCGGCATCCGGAGGGTGTCGCCGACAGGAATCGGCTCCGGCAACACGACGGGCGGCACCTCCGCAAGGTCAAGGGTCGCCGAGGCCGCGGGGATGTCGGTGCGGCTGCCGTCAGCGTGAACGGCGACGTGGGCGACGTCTGCGGCAGACACGAAGGAAGGTTCGAACACCCCGTACACCTGACCGTCGCCCGGTGGTGTGGTGCTGGTGAACCCGGGGTAACTGGCCAGTGCGAGTTCAACTGCGGCCGCAGAGAATTGGCGTCCGACGTTGGCGGGATC
>CAZOIX010000913.1:0-2228 GCA_964579685.1 uncultured Mycobacterium sp. | reverse complement strand
GGAAGCCGAGCGCGATCAGCAGGCCGCCCGCGGCGACGAACGGGATCATGTAGCTCACGCCGGTGAGCAGAATCTGACGCGTGCGGGTGCCCCAGCCGACGCCACCGGCCGGTGCCGGGGTGGGCGCGGCCGGATCGGACGCACCTTCGACGCGGGCGGCGTTCGGATTATCCGCGGCGGCAAGGGCTTCGGTGATCATCTTGTCGGGCTCGTTGATCGCCCTCTTGACGCCGGACGCGATGACCGGCTTGCCGGCGAACCGCGCCCTGTCCTTCACACCGACGTCGGTGGCGAAGATGACGGCATCGGCCGCGGCAATGGTCGAGGCAGCCAACGGCGTGCTGCCGGACGAGCCTTGAGTCTCGACGTGCAGTGTGGCATCGGCCTTCTTCGCGGCAGCGACCAGCGAGTCGGCGGCCATGTAGGTGTGCGCGATTCCGGTAGGGCACGCCGTGACGGCGACCAGAGTCTTGGCCTGCTTCGGGACGGGTTCTTGTGCGGGGGTGGGTTTTTCGGGGTTCAGCACACCGTCGACCAGCGCGACCACATCGTCGGCACTCGACGCTTGGCGCAGCGAATCCACGAAGTCCTTGCGGACAAGCGCACGCGCGAGGCTGGACAGCAGCTTCATGTGTTCGGCGCCGCCGGCCTCGGGGGCGGCGATGAGGAACGCCAGGTCGGCGGGGCCATCGGGTGCGCCGAAATCGACCGGCGGGTTCAGTCGCGCGAAGCCGATGGAGGCGGTGTCGACGTGCGGTGAGCGGCAGTGCGGGATCGCGATGCCGCCGGGCAGCCCGGTGGCTGACTGCTCCTCACGCGCCATCGCCGCGGCGAGCAGGCCCTCGGCGTCGGAGGAGCGTCCGGCGTCGGCGAGACTCCGTACGAGTGCGCCGATCACCGCCTGCTTGTCTTTGCCTGCGTCGATGTCCAGCAGGACCAGATCGGGGTCGATGATCGAGGGGCTCATGGCGTTACTTTCTCCTCGCTTGCGGTGGCTATCGGGGTGACGGGAAGAACCCGCACAGCGTCGAGGTCGACGTCGGCGGGGCGGGGCAGGGCAGACCCGGGCAATGCGGCGGCGGCGCTGCCGTAGGCGACGGCCATGCGCAGTCGCTGTGGCCCGACCGCGCCTGAAACCTCGGCCCGCAGGTATCCCGCGAGAGCGGCGTCACCGGCACCGACCGTGCTGCGCGGCGTGATCGGCGGCGGGGTCGCCAGCCAGCTGCCGTTGTCGTCGACCAGCACCGCGCCGAGGGGGCCGAGGGTGGCGAGCACGGCGCCGACACCCTGATCGAGCAATCGCCGTGCCGCGGCAACCACTGGCTCCGGATCGGCCTGTGCGACAGCGGCTTCCAATGTCACCGGGTCGAGTCCAAGCACGCCGGCCAGCTCCTCCGCATTCGGTTTGACCAGGTCGGGGGCCGCGCGGCCGAACTCTTTGACGAGGGCCGCCAGCGGGCCTTCGGAGGTGTCGACCGCGACCCGGCACGGGAGTGTGGCCAGCATCGCGACGATGTCGGCGTACCAGCCGTCGGGCAGTCCGGGGGGCAGCGAACCCGACAGCACCACCCAGGACGCGGACTCGGCCGCGGCGACGACGGTCTCGGTGAGCGCATCGACATCGGCCGGGCCGAGTGCGGCACCCGGTTCGTTGAGCTTCGTCGTGGTCCCGTCGTGTTCGGTGATCGTGAGGTTGGTCCGCACCGCGTCATCGATGGGTACACGCCGAAACGGCACCGCGCCGGTATGCAGGGCGGCGATGAGCGGATCGTCGGCCGGCGCGGGCAGCAGCGCCACCACCTGGACACCGGCCAGCGTCAATGCCCGCGCGACGTTGACGCCCTTGCCACCCGCCTCGGTGGTCACCGAGGTCACCCGGTGCACGGCGCCCCTGGTGAGCGGTGTGGTCAGCGTGACGGTGCGGTCGATGCTCGGATTCGGCGTGACGGTGACGATCATGCGACCACCACCTCGATGCCCTGTCCCGTGAACCGCGATCGATCGGAGTCGGTGATCTCGGAGTCGGTGACCAGCGTGTCGACGCTGGACAGCGGACTGAAGCTGACGAAGTCCTCCCGTCCGATCTTGGACGAATCCGCCACCGCCACCACATAATTCGCGGAGCTGACCATGGCGCGCTTCACCGCGGCTTCGTCACCGTCCGGTGTGGAGAGGCCGTGGCGGACACTGATTCCGTTCGTCCCGATGAACGCCATGTCGACCCGCAA
>CAZOIX010000912.1:0-2228 GCA_964579685.1 uncultured Mycobacterium sp. | reverse complement strand
TGGTGTAGGTGACCACCTGGGGATCGGTGGCCGTCAGTTCGACGTCGGTAAAGAAGTCGGTGTTGACCGTGGCCGAGCCGTCGGCGGCGATCCGAAATGCACGCGGCATCGTCGGCCGCATGAGCGAGGCGACGTCGCCGGTGTTGCCGTCGATGTGAAGAAGGTTGAAGTTCGGCGGGAAGTCGTTGAGCGCCAGGCGCAGGTCGCCGCCTTGCCGCAGGTTCGCGACGTCTTGGGGATTGATGTCGTTGGTGCTGCCGACCTCTGCGGATCCGCCCGCCGACGGCGCCTCCTGGTTGCTGCCGGAGCAGGACGTGAGGGTCAGCGCGGCGATCAGGGTTGCCAATCTCAGGGCCTGAGCAAAGCGTCGGATCTTCATGCGCACCGACTCTAGCGGCGATTGACCTCCGGTTGCGGCACCGCAGCAAGCAGTCGGCGGGTGTAGGCGTGCTGCGGGCGGCTGAACACCTGGTCACCGTCGCCCTGTTCGACGATCGAGCCCTTGTACATCACCGCCACCCGGTGGGCGAGATGTTTGACGACAGACAGGTCGTGGGAGACGAACAGGTAGGACAGGTCGAACCGCTGCTGCAGGTCGAGAAGGAGGTTGATGATGCCGGCCTGGATCGACACATCGAGCGCCGACACCGGCTCGTCGAGCGCGAGGATCTTGGGCTGGGTCGCCAACGCCCGCGCGATACCGATGCGCTGCTTCTGCCCGCCGGAGAACTCCGCCGGATAGCGGGTGGCGTCCTGGATGCGCAATCCGACGATGCCGAGCAGCTCGGCCACCCTGTCGTCGATTCGGCTCTTGTCGAAACCGTTGGCACTCAACGGTTCTTTCAGGACCTCGGATACCGGGAGGCGAGGGTCCAGCGAGGCGACCGGATCCTGGAAAACGACCTGCAGGTCCCCACGCAGCTCCCGGCGGCCGTGCCGATCGAGCGCCGCGACATCGCGGCCGAGCACCTCGATGGAACCCGACTGTGGCGTGGTCAATGCCAATACCTGATGCAAGGTGGTCGATTTGCCGGACCCGGATTCGCCGACGATGCCTAGAGTGCGGCCCTGCGGCAGTTCGAAGCTGACGCCGTCGACCGCACGCACCTCACCGACCTGTCTGCGAAACACCAGGCCCTTGGTCAGCTTGTAGGTCTTGGCCAGGTCCTTCACGCGTAGCACGACGGGCGGATCTGTGGGCTCCGTGCTGACGGGAGGTTCGGTGGAGATGCCGTAGATCTGTGCGGCGGTGCGGCCCGCGACCTGTTCGGTGCGGATGCAGGCGGCGGTGTGGTCGGGCCCCACCTGCAGCAACTCGGGTTCATCGGTGCGACAGTCGTCGACGGTGAGCGGGCAGCGCGGAGCGAACGGGCAGCCGGACGGCAGCGCCGCCATCGACGGCGGCGCTCCCGGTATCGGCACGAGTCGCGCGCCCTGCGGGGCGTCGAGCCGAGGTACCGAGCCGAGAAGTCCTGCGGTGTAGGGCATTCGGCGATTGCGATACAGCTCATCGACGGTGGCGATCTCGACGGGCCGTCCGGCGTACATCACCAGGGCGCGGTCGGCGAACTGGGCGACCACCCCGAGGTCGTGGGTGATGATCAGCACCCCCGCACCGGTGACATCGCGCGCGGTGCGCAGCACGTCGAGGATCTGCGCCTGCACGGTGACGTCGAGCGCGGTGGTCGGCTCGTCGGCGATCAGCAGGTCCGGGTCGTTGGCGATGGCGATGGCGATCACGACGCGCTGCCGCTCACCGCCGGACAGCTCGTGGGGGAACGCGCGGGCGCGCTGTTCGGGCTGGGCGATGCCGACCAGTTCCAGCAGCTCGACCGCGCGGGCGCGGGCCGCGCGGTCGCCGAGCTCGCGCTGGTGGATGGAGATCGCTTCGGCGATCTGGTCTCCGACCGGGTAGACGGGCGTGAGCGCCGACATCGGATCCTGGAACACGGTGCCGATCCGGTTGCCTCTGATGCGCGACATCTGCTTGTCGGGCAATCCGAGCAGTTCGTCGCCGTGCAGGCGCACCGAGCCCGACACCTCCGCATATTCGGGCAGCAACCCGATGACGGCCATCGCCCCGGCGGACTTGCCCGCCCCGGATTCGCCGACCAGCGCCACCACCTCGCCCGCGTCGACGTGGTAGTCCAGACCGCGTACCGCGGCGACGCGTTCCTCGTCGGTGGGGAACGTCACGGTCAGGCCGCGCACGTCGAGCAGGCTCATCG
>CAZOIX010000911.1:0-2228 GCA_964579685.1 uncultured Mycobacterium sp. | reverse complement strand
CACATCCGGGCCGAGGCCCCGCATTCGGCGGCCACCCACGACACCACCGAGCAGTTCGCCTACCGCGCCCATGCGCTGGACAAGGTCGAGATGGTCGCCCGCATCCTGCAGGCCGACGGTCGCGGCGCGACGATGATCTTCACCAGGACCAAGCGCACCGCGCAGAAGGTGTCCGACGAGCTCGCCGAGCGCGGCTTCAAGGTCGGCGCGGTGCACGGTGATCTGGGTCAGGGTGCCCGTGAGAAGTCACTCAAGGCGTTCCGCACCGGTGACGTCGACGTTCTGGTTGCCACCGATGTCGCGGCCAGAGGTATCGACATCGACGACATCACCCACGTGATCAACTACCAGATCCCCGAGGACGAGCAGGCCTATGTGCACCGCATCGGCCGCACCGGCCGCGCGGGCAAGACGGGGATCGCGGTCACCCTGGTCGACTGGGACGAACTGCCTCGCTGGGCGATGATCGACAAGGCGCTGGGCCTCAACACCCCGGATCCCGCCGAGACGTACTCCAGCTCTCCGCACCTCTACGACGAGCTGAACATCCCCGCCGATGCCGGCGGCACCATCGGCGAGCCGCGCAAGACGCAGGCCAAGCGTCCGCCGGCCGAGAAGTCGGCCGATCGTCCCGCCAGGAACCGCAACCGCACGCGTCGGCGCACCCGCGGCGGGGAGCCGGTCAACGGACACTCCTCCGCGGCCGCCCCGACCGATCAGGCCGCGTCCGACGCCGCGGGCAACACCGACGCCCCGGCGAAGCGTCAACGGCGGCGCCGCCCGCGCAAGGCCGCGGCCAACGCAGGCTAGCTCGAACCAGAGAGAGCCCCCGCAAGCCCGATGGTCAAACCCGAACGCCGCACGCGCGCCGACGTGGTGGCGGCAATCGCGATCGCCGCGGCCATCGCCGTGGTAGCCGGTCTCATCTGGTGGACCAGCGATGCCAGGGCCACGATCAGCCGGCCCGCCGCGACCCCGATTCCACCGCTGATCAGCGCCAAGTCCGTGCCCTCGGCGCTGAAGCAGTTGTGGACGGCGCCCAGTCCCAAGACGACGGCACCCTTGGTAGTGGCCGCCAGCGTGGTCACCGGTGACGGCCCGACCGTCGAAGGCCGCGATCCGATCTCCGGCACGCCGATGTGGAGCTACGCGCGCACGGATCTCGACCTGTGCGGCGTCAGCTGGGTGTACCAGTACGCCGTGGCGGTCTACCCGGACACCCGCGGCTGCGGCCAGGTGAGCACGATCGACGCCAAGACAGGGCAACGCGGTCCCGCCCGCACCGCCTATGCAGACCCCGAGGTGAAGTTGTCCTCGGACGGCACGGCGGTGCTGTCTGCCGGTGACAGCCGTCTGGAACTGTGGCGGTCGGACATGGTCAGGATGCTCAGTTACGGCGCGCTGGACGCCAGGATCAAACCCGACGTCCCGACCACACCGCTGTGCCGGCTGGTGTCGGCCGCCGCGAGTTCGGCGGCCGTCTCGGTGCTCGAGGCCTGCCCCAATCAACCGGACCTGCGCCTGACGCTGTTGCGGCCCTCCGATGAGGAGGACACCCCCGAGCTGAAGTACGTGCCCCAGGACGGTGTGAGCGTGGATTCCAACGCCCAGGTGGTGGCCGTCTCGGACACGACGACCGCGGTTTACGTGCCGACGCCGACCCCCGTCGTCAACATCGTCGACGACACCGGCGCGACGATCGCGAGCACGCCCCTGGACAGGCCGGCGGCGGACAACGCGACGGTATCCCGCGCCGGGGACCTGATCACGTGGTGGACCGGCGACAGCGTCATGGTGTTCTCCGCCAACGGATTGACGTACAAATACACGGTCGCGCCGGCGGGCGCCAACGTTCCGCTCGGGCCGGCGACGGTGATGGCCGGACGGCTGCTTGTACCCGTCACCGGCGGTTACGACGTGTTCGAGCCGGAAACCGGAAAGGGTGACCACCACATCCCGCTCATCAGACCGCCGAGCACCCAGCCGGTAGTGCCCGCGGTGGCGGGTTCCACGGTGCTGGAGCAGCGCGGTGACGAACTGGTCGCACTCGGGTAGCTGCGATTTGGGTGCGCAAACGATCGCTGAGCGACTGTTTGCGCACCGAAATCACTAAACGTCGGGCGTGTACGTCGCCAGCGCCTTGCCGTTCTTCCAATGTTTGAGCAGCGCCGTCGCCAACTCGCGGTACGCACTCGCGCCCTTGTTCTTGCGACCCGCCAGCACCGAAG
>CAZOIX010000910.1:0-2239 GCA_964579685.1 uncultured Mycobacterium sp. | reverse complement strand
GCTGTCCTCGCCGCGGCGGGTATCGCGCTGATGATCTGGACGCCGATCCCGCTGATGCCCGAACACCAGGAAACCTCGGCGTCGCTGTGGCGGCAGCTGGCCGGCGGATCCTACGTGTGGTGGGCGATCGCGGTGATCGTCGTCGCAGGCACCGTGTCGCTGCGCCCCGCGCTGCGCCACGATCCAGCCGTCGACGAGGCGCGCGTGCCTGCGGTCAGTTAACCGGCGGCGACCTCGGGCATGCGGGCCGACGGTTTCGCCGTGCTGTCCGTCTTGCCGTCCTTGATATCGGCCGCGTACAGATCGACGTATTCCTGCCCGGACAGCCGCATCAGCTCGTACATCACCTCGTCGATCACGGCGCGTTCGATGAACCTGTTACCGGCCAGGCCCTCGAACCGGCTGAAATCCATGGGTTTGCCGAATTTGACGGTCACCCGGCCGAACCGCCACATCTTGCTGCCCGGTGGATTGACGACGTCGGTTCCGATCATCGCGACCGGAATCACCGGGACGCCGGTCTCAAGCGCCACGCGCGCCAGCCCTGTCTTTCCCTTGTAGAGGCGGCCGTCGGGCGAGCGGGTGCCCTCGGGATACATGCCGAGCAGCTTGCCCTCACCGAGGACGCGGGCCGCCGTGGTCAGTGCGGCCTGGGCGCTGTCGGCATCGGAGCGATCGATCGGCACCTGGCCCGCGACGGTGTAGAACCAGCGCTGGAACCAGCCCGAAAGGCCCGTTCCGGTGAAGTACTCGGACTTGGCCAGGAAGGTGATTCGGCGGCTGACCACCAGAGGGAGATAGAAGCTGTCCGCGACGGCGAGGTGATTACTGGCCAGGATCATCGGGCCCGAGCGCGGAACATAGTCCAGCCCTTCGACTTTCGGCCGGCCCAGCAACGACAGCAAGGGACCCATGAAGATGTACTTGAACAGCCAATACCACATGGGCCCCTCCTGATGGTCGAACACACCTCGGCGTTCTGCGACAACTGTACCCACGCACCCCGGCTGCGACCACCGACTACTCCTCGACCGTGATCGGGATGTGCTGATAGCGGCCCGGTCCCGGCGGCGCAGGCCCATCGCCGTCGGGCGGTTCCGGCGGCGGCCCGTCGGGAGGTGCGTCGGGTGCGGGCGGGCCCTCCGCCGACTGCGCTGTGTCCTCGACGATCGCCCTGATCACCGTCAGCAGCGCGACACTGTGGTCAGCGACGACGGTCAGCAGTGGATGCTGTTCGCCCGAGGCAAGCGCCGCGAGCGCGCACACCGGACACCACACCTGCTGGCACTTACCCGGGCTGGCGCCGCCCGCCGACGCACGTGCCGCGGCCAGCCGCACCGCGGGGTCGAGTCGGTCCAGGATGGACTGCGCCAGCTGCCGCAGTTCCGGACCGATATCGGGGTGTTCGCCGCTCATTTGGGCCACACCTCCGGATTCGGTCGGAACCGCACGGTCAGCTCGCTACCTCGCAGCTGTGCGTCCATCACGATGCAGCGGCGTAGGACGGAAGCCAGCCGAACACGGCGCCGCATCCCCCCGGCACCGATGATCAAGTCATCGTCGACCCGCCCGAGCGAAAGGGCGGAGGAATCGACCTGGGGCAACTCTAGCCGCATTCGGTACACGGATTCGAGGCCGGATCCGGATTCCCTGTCGACCACCGGCTTCAACGGCCCAGGCGGCGGCGCACCGTCGCGCCTGCGCGCCGCGTCCAGCAGTTCACCGAGCGCCTTGGCGCCGATCGGCTCTACGGCGAGGTGCGGAACGAGGACGAGCTGCACGTCACCGATCATGGCGTCGAGCTCCTCGAGGACGGTCCGCTGCTCGGAGATCCGTTCGGCGTACCAGTCGAACGCCGGGTGTTCCGGCAGATTCCGGTACTCGTACGAATCGTCCTGCACCAGAATCTGGTTGACGATCAACTCGTCGACGCGAACCCCCATCAGCGCCAGCGAGCCGAGCGTGCGCGCCGCCTCGGCGGCGACCACCCGTTCGGCGGTCATCACCAGATGAGCGCTCAGCACCGCTCCGTCGGTGAGCAGCACGCTCAGTCGCTCCGTGCCCGCGCCGATGCGTTCGAGCAGCCCCACGACCGCCGCGGACCGTGCGTCCTCCACGCTGGACAACCGGCGATGCCGCGGCCAGGCCCGCTCCAGATACAGCCCGAACGTCGCGGGCAGGGTGAGCATGCGCATCGCGTCGGCGGGCATCGAAGAGTTGCACAAGCATGTCGATACGC
>CAZOIX010000909.1:0-2239 GCA_964579685.1 uncultured Mycobacterium sp. | reverse complement strand
GCATGATGGCCAACAACTCTTTATCATGAGTAGGATAATTCATTTCTCTCTCTCCCAATTTCTTCGAAAAATATGCCAAAGGCCGAAGACCCTCGTCATACTTTTGCATAAGTACCGCCCCCACTGCAACATCCGATGCATCCGTGTGCACCACAAAGGGTTTATCCGGATCCAACGTAGCCAACACTGGTGGCTGTATCAAGCTTTGTTTTAGTTTCTGAAATGCATCTTCACATGCTGTACTCCAAATAAAAGGATGAGTCTGTTTAAGTAACTCCGTCAAAGGCGAAGCTATTAAAGCGTATTCCTTGATGAACTTCCTATAGTAATTTGTAGATCCCAAAAACGATCGCAACTCCCTTAGATTCTTAGGCTGTTCAATCTCCAAAATAGCTTTTACTTTGTCCTCATCAACTGCTATTCCCTTTTCCGAAACTTCATATCCCAGAAACTTCAACTGTTTTTGAAAGAACTTACATTTACTCTTCTTCACCTTGAGTCCTCTCTTTTTCAATCTGTTCAACACCATTTGTAGGTGATTAGCGTGATCTTCTCTGTTCCTAGAAAATACCAAGATATCATCCAAATACACAACAACAAAATCATTTAAGCAATCCTCAAAAATCTCGTTCATCAGCGCCTGGAAGGTGCTTGGTGCATTAGTCAACCCAAAGGGCATAACTCTGAACTCATATGAACCGTACTGACATCTGAATGCTGTTTTCTCCACACTATGTTCATCCATAGGAATCTGCCAATAACCAGATACTAGATCCAAGCTTGAAAAGTACTTTGCATCCTGAATAGCATCCAATATAGTGTCAATCTGTGGTAATGGATATCTGTTTTTCTTAGTCAGGCTGTTTAGAGCTCTGTAGTCAATACACATTCTGTAAGATCCATCTTTCTTTTTAGCAAATAATACAGGCGATCCATAAGGTCCTTTGCTCGGCTTAATGAACTTTTTCTCACTTAATAGTTTTAATTGGTGCTTTAATTCCGTCAATTCTGCAGGTGACATTCTGCGAACAGGTGCACAGGGAGGTTTTGCCTCCGGATCAATTAAGTCAATTTTATGACTAAATCCCACCTTCTCGGAAACTCCTTTAGGTAATTCATCAACTAGAACATCATCAAAATCATGCAATAAAATATCCAGAGCCTTTGCAGCATCTGGGTCGTGTTCACACACACTCAACACACAACAAGCAGGTCTTTCGACATTTTGGGTCTTCTCTTCATTCAACTCTCTTATGTTGACCAAACATAAGCTTTCATATTGTTTACGATTCATATCGTCCGTAAACTCATTCCGTGTTATTAAACGCGTTGGACCATAGACGTCATTTTCCAACTTTGTACCATCTCCCAAACTCAATCCAAACTGGTGTGTCAGGTTTGCCTTCTCACTTTTTATCCAAGGAATCCCCAAGATTACGTCGTACGGAATTTTTGATAGAATCTGAAAACCGCACTGCCGGCTGACATAATTTCCGGTACTTGAATATATTTCCAAATCGGCGTTCACATATCCCTGACTCATGGTGGATGAATCTGCTGTGGTTATTTTTACTGGTCTTTCCACGAAATTTCCATAACCCTGGCCAGGTATTTTCACAAGTTTTTCACACACAAAATTTAACTGAGCTCCGGTGTCCACTAGGATTTTACATGGTCTACCATTGAATATACCGCGATAGACATATCCTTCTTCCACTATGCTGTCCCGTTCCCATGTGCAACTGAACAGCTCTGCACACCGTACTTCTCTGGATAGTGGCACGTTTTCATTTTCAGACCTAGCGACCACTCCACTCCCTAAGCCCGATTTAAGTTTAAAGAAGCCCACAACTTGTAGTATTCATCGTTACAACGGTGACCGCGTGCATATTTAGCACCACAGCCCCGGTTACAATATCCCGTGGGAATTTTTGTACCCGCCTTGTTTGACGGTTTCTTCCCTTTGCTTGCAGCCATAGTCAACAACTGAGGGCTGCTGCTTGGCGTGCGGTGGTCTTTGCTCATCGCAGCCAACAGCATTTCATAGCCCCATGATCTCTTTTCCAACTCCGCTTCAAAATAAGCCTCTCTTTCCGGATCCAAGGCGGTTAGTAAATAATCCACCCGTACTTCTTCAGTCAACTCCACCCCTAGGGTAATGAGACATGACAAGAGGTGGTCCACCTGCCGTGCTACCTGAGAGGTAGTCTTCCCTGCCGTCTGTACAGAGGAGCGCAAC
>CAZOIX010000908.1:0-2241 GCA_964579685.1 uncultured Mycobacterium sp. | reverse complement strand
GTTCCTGGTTCGACGCTGCGCGGCCCGTCGGGGCGTGGATCGACACATTCCTGCGGGTGCTCATCGGATCGTCGGTGGCGTTGTTGCCGCTCGCGCTGGCCGTCGCCGGCGTGGTGCTGATGCGCACCGAGCCCGACCCGGAGGCCCGGCCGCGACTGATCCTGGGCGTGACGATGATCGCGCTGCCCGTCCTGGGGTTGTGGCACCTGGTGGCGGGATCCCCGGTGGACTCCCACGCGCGACAGCACGCCGCCGGCTTCGTCGGCTTTGCGATCGGTGGTCCGCTGTCCGACGGGCTGACCGGGTGGATCGCGGTGCCCCTGCTGTTCATCGGCGCACTGTTCGGACTGCTTCTCGTGACCGGCACGACGATCCGCGAGGTACCCGACACCCTGCGGGCGATGTTCTCGCCGCGTGCGCTCCGTGGCGACGACTACGACGACGGGTACTACGACGATGAGGAGCAGGCCGTCGACACCGACGACCTCTCGGACGGCTATTACGACGACCCGTCGGGATACCGCGGGGACGAAGCGCAGTCCTGGCCCACGGGCAGTCCCATGGACAACTATCCGATCGAGGACGACACACCGACGATTCCCGAGCCGACCGCGCGGGCCCGCAAGAAGAAATCGGCGAAGCCCAAGATCGTCGATCGTGTCGTGGAGGGGCCGTACACGCTGCCACCCCTGGAATTGCTGATCGCCGGCGATCCGCCGAAGCGGCGAAGCGCAGGGAACGACCGGATGATCGAGTCGATCACCGAAGTGCTCGACCAGTTCAAGGTGAACGCGTCGGTGACCGGTTGCACACGCGGCCCGACGGTCACGCGCTACGAGGTGGAATTGGGCCCCGGCGTCAAGGTCGAGAAAATCACTGCGCTACAGCGCAATATCGCCTACGCCGTCGCCACCGAAAGCGTCCGCATGCTGGCCCCGATCCCCGGCAAGTCCGCGGTCGGTATCGAGGTGCCCAACGTCGATCGCGAAATGGTCCGGCTGGCCGACGTGCTCACCGATCCCGCCACGCGAAACGACCACCACCCCTTGGTGATCGGCCTCGGCAAGGACATCGAGGGCGAATACATCTCGGCCAATCTCGCCAAGATGCCGCACCTGCTGGTGGCGGGTTCGACCGGTTCGGGCAAGTCGAGCTTCGTCAACTCGATGCTGGTGTCGTTGCTGGCACGCGCGACGCCCGAAGAGGTCAGGATGATCCTGATCGATCCGAAGATGGTGGAACTGACGCCCTATGAAGGCATCCCACATCTGATCACCCCGATCATCACGCAGCCGAAGAAGGCGGCGGCGGCGTTGGCGTGGCTGGTCGAAGAGATGGAGCAGCGCTACCAGGACATGCAGGCATCGCGCGTACGCCATATCGACGACTTCAACAAGAAGGTCCGGTCCGGCGAGATCACCGCACCACTGGGCAGCCAGCGCGAGTACAAGCCCTACCCCTACATCGTCGCGATCGTCGATGAGCTCGCCGACCTGATGATGACCGCCCCACGTGACGTCGAGGACGCCATTGTGCGCATCACGCAGAAGGCTCGCGCCGCGGGCATTCACCTGGTGCTGGCCACCCAGCGACCGTCGGTGGACGTCGTCACCGGTCTGATCAAGACCAATGTGCCGTCGCGGTTGGCGTTCGCCACGTCGTCGCTGACCGACAGCCGCGTGATCCTCGACCAGCAGGGTGCCGAGAAACTGATCGGCATGGGCGACGGCCTGTTCCTGCCGATGGGCGCGAACAAACCGCTGCGTCTGCAGGGCGCGTTCATCACCGACGAGGAGATCCACGCCGTCGTCGACGCCACGAAGGTGCAGGCGGAGCCCGAGTACACCGAGGGCGTGACGACCGCCAAACCCGCTGGGGAGCGCACCGACGTCGACCCCGACATCGGCGACGACATGGATGTGTTCCTGCAGGCCGTCGAGCTGGTGGTGTCCAGTCAGTTCGGCTCGACCTCGATGCTGCAGCGCAAGCTCCGGGTCGGCTTCGCCAAGGCCGGCCGCTTGATGGACCTCATGGAGACGCGCAACATCGTCGGCCCCAGCGAGGGATCCAAGGCGCGTGAGGTGCTGGTCAAGCCCGACGAACTCGCGGCGACGCTGATGTTGATCCGCGGCGACTCGGGCGGCGGCGACGACGAGGAATAGCGATTTCGGTGGGGGAACAGTCGCGGGGGGGCGGGTTTGGGGCCCCAAAAACGACAAAAATAGAAGCAAACGGGGGTTG
>CAZOIX010000907.1:0-2242 GCA_964579685.1 uncultured Mycobacterium sp. | reverse complement strand
TCGACCGGTACCACACCATCGTGCTGCCGTCCTATCTCGGGTTCTTCGGCGGCAGGCGCTTCGTCCCGATCGTGGTGTCGCTGGCCAGCCTCTTCATCGCCTTCGCGATGAGCTACTTCTACCCGATTTTCGACGCGGGCCTGACCGGCCTCGGCGAGTTCATCGGCGCCAGCGGAGCGTTCGGCGCGTTTGTGTATGGGTTCGCCAACCGCATGCTGATTCCGTTCGGTCTGCACCACATTCCGAACTCGTACATCTGGTTCCTCTACGGCGAATATCAGCCGCCCGGCGGCGAGGCGGTGACCGGTGAACTGACCCGTTTCGCGGCCGGTGACCCAACCGCGGGCATCCTCACGTCGGGCTTCTACCCCATCCTGATGTTCGGGCTGCCCGCCGCGGCGTTGGCGATGATCCACGTGGCCAACAAGAAGCAGCGCAAGGTCGCCGTCGGCATTCTGGCTGCCGCGGCGCTGACCGCATTCCTGACCGGCGTGACGGAGCCACTCGAGTTCGCGTTCATGTTCGTGGCGTTCCCGCTCTACGTCATCCACGCGGTGCTCACTGGGCTTTCCCTGGCCATCGCCTATCTGCTCGACATCCACCTCGGCTTCTCGTTCTCGGCGGGTCTCATCGATCTGCTGCTCTACGGCACCGCGCCCGCGGCGAAGAACATCCCGCTGCTGATCGGCATGGGCGTGGTCTTCTTCGTCGTCTACTACCTGTTGTTCCGGTTCGCGATCACGAAATGGAACCTACGGACGCCGGGCCGCGAACCCGAGAGCGAGTTCGAGGCCGAAGAGCAGGCCAACCTCGGCGAGGGCGGCGAGTCGGCCACCGCAGTGTCGGCCGCCTCCGCGGACAGCAAGGCCGAGCAGGTCATCGCGGCGTTCGGCGGACGCGAGAACCTCGTCAACGTCGACGCCTGCATCACCCGACTGCGGGTAGAAGTCTCCGACAAGGCCAAGGTGGACCAGGCCGGCCTGAAGAGTCTCGGCGCTGCGGGCGTCATCGAGGTCGGCAACAGTGTTCAGGCGGTGTTCGGGACTGACGCCGAGGCGTTGAAGAACGACATCACCGAGATCCTCTGAAGCGATTTGTGTGCGTTTTCGTGCGGTGCGCGCACGAAAACGCACACAAATCACGGAGCAGTTAGCGCGTCACGTCGCGGAACGCCGCAACGAGCGGTGTCAGAATCTCGAGCGCCCGGTCCTGTTCGACGGTCAGCGACGCCGGGAAACGGATATCGGTGACCCCGGCTGCGACAAGCGCGGGAACGGCCGCCGCCGACGCGGCATAGTCGATGGATCCGTCGGGGGTTTTCACCACCCGCGCGACGCCCTGAACCTGCAGATCGGTGGGATCGCCGCCGAACCCGATCACCTTGTCCTTCATCGCCGCAATCGCTCCGGGCAGATCCGCATATGCCGGGCCCCACGGGATCCAGCCGCTCCCGAAGCGGGCAATCCTGCGCGCCACCGCGTTGTTGACGGTGCCGCTGACCCACACCGGAACACCACCGGCTTGCACTGGTTTGGGCATCTGGTGAATGCCCTCGAAGCTCAGCTCAGCGGAGTCGTAGGACGCCCGCTGCTGCGTCCATAGCGCCTGGCACACCTCGAGCGTGTGATCGAGCCACCGCCCGCGGTCCTCGAACGGCAGCCCGACGGCCTCGTACTCCTCACGCTGCCAACCGACTCCGACCCCCAGATCGACCCGGCCTTCCGACAACACATCCAACGTGGCGAGCTGCTTGGCCAGGACCGCAGGGCGACGCAACGCAGCCAGCAGGATCGCGGTACCCAGCCTGATGCGGGTCGTCGTGGCCGCGATCGCGGTCAACACCGTCAGCGGTTCGAGCCACGCGCCGTCGGGCCCAGTCGGCTGCCGACCGCCCGCCTGTCCACCTATCGACGGATCTCCATAGGCGTCGAGGGTCTCGCCGAACACGAGGTGATCGGACACCACAAGCCGGTCCACTCCGGCCGCGTCCATCGTGCGGGCCAAGTTCAGCGTCGCGCGCCAGTCATGCTGCGGAGCGTCGGTGAATGTCGCCAAGTACAGCGAAAGTTCGGGCTTGCGTGTCGTCATCGTCTCTCCGGGGGCCATGTGCATCCGACGGTCCCACACTGCCATCCGTGTCAATGGCACGGCCGACACGCTAGCCGAGGCCGGCGGCGCGTTTCAGGTAGGGCCACGCGATCTCGGGGGGCATACCACCGCACAGCGGTGAGAGGTTGATGAC
>CAZOIX010000906.1:0-2246 GCA_964579685.1 uncultured Mycobacterium sp. | reverse complement strand
TCGACGTGTGGAAGGCGCATCACGGCAAGGAGGCGATGGCGTCGGTGCAGGACTGGGCCGACGATCCCGACCTCCTCGCGGAGATAGACGTCGCCGTCAAGAACGCCAATCAGGCGGTGTCGAAGGCCGAGGCGATCCGGAAGTTCCGCATCTTGCCCGTCGACTTCACCGTCCTCACCGGCGAACTCACCCCGACGTTGAAGGTCAAGCGCAAGGTGGTGGCCGAGAAGTTCGCCACCGAGATCGAAGGCCTCTACGCCAAGGATTAGAGCCAAGGATTAGAGGAGCGCGGCCAGCCGTTCGGCCTGCGTCTTCCACTGCCAGTTGTCGACCACCCAGCGCCGTCCCGCCGAGCCCATCCGTGCCGCCCGATCCGGATCGGCGAGCAGGTCGGCCACGGCCGCGGCGATCGCGCCGACGTCCCAGCCGTCGACCACGAGCCCGGTCTCCTCGTCGAGCACGGTTTCCGGGGCCCCACCCGATTGGCCCGCCACCACCGGCACCCCCGAGGCCGACGCCTCCAGGAAGACGATGCCCAGTCCCTCGACGTCGAGGCCGGCGCCGCGCGTTCGGCACGGCATCGCGAACACATCGGCCATCGCATGGTGGGCGGGCAACTCGTCGCCCGGCACACCATCGGTGAACACCACGTGGTCGGAGACCCCGAAGCGCTGCGCCAGGCGGCGCAGCGACGATCGGTAAGGGCCCCCGCCGACGATCACCAGCGCGGCTGCGGGCACCCGCTGCCTGATCGCGGGCAGCGCCCTGATCAACATGTCCTGCCCCTTACGCGGTACCAACCGGGACACGCAGACCACCACGGGCCGATCCCCCAGCCGGTAACGGGCGCGCAGCTCCGCACGCGCGACCTCGTCCGGCGCGAACCGCTCGGTGTCCACACCGGGCGGCAGATGCTCGAGCGCTGCGTGCGGACCGAACGCCGACGCGAATCGCCGTCTGGTGTAGCTGCTGATGTATGTCACGGTGTCGGTGCCGGACCCGATGCGGCGCAACGCCGTCCGGGCCAGCGGCAGCATCGACCAGCCCACCTCGTGCCCGTGTGTGCTGGCGATCACCCGGCCGGCGCCGGCGTCCCTGGCCAGCGGTGCCATCAGTGCCAGCGGTGCGGCCGCCCCGAACCACACCGTGTCCGCTTCGTGGCTCTCGACGAGTCGCCGCATCCGCCCGGCGACCGACGGCTCGGGCAGCATCAACGTCGTCGGATGCCGAACCACCTCGTAGCGGGCTGCCCGATCGAACTCGTCGGCCCCATTCCACTTGGGGGCGTACACCGTCAACGTGTGCGCACCGCCGTCGACCAGATGGTCCACGAGTTCCTGCAGGTATGACTGGATGCCGCCGCGTCGGGGCGGAAAATCGTTGGTAACCAGCAGGACCCGACTCATCGCCCGTCAGGCTAACCGTCCCATTGCCGCCAGGCGGCCAGCACCCCGGCGAGGTCGGTGCCGAGCGTGTCTTCCACCGCCTCGGCGAGGTCGGGATGACCGTGCCCGCACGCGCGGACGTAGAGCGCCCGAAGCGCCGCGGTGCCGTAGGTGTCGGCCACGAACCGGGTGAACAGCCACGCGCGGTCGTAGGCCGCCGCGCGCTGGGGCCCGGTCAGCTCCGCGTCGGTGGGCAGACCCTGCTGCGCCATCATCGCCATGTTCGCCGGCAACGGTGCCGTCGGTCGGGCGACGAAGTCGGCCACGCCCTCGGTGAGCCAGCGCGGCGCGTCGGCCGCGGTCTCGGCGCGAGCCGCATAGTGGAAAAGCTCGTGGCGCAACACGATCCGCAGCGACGAGTCGTCCATTCGGGCGGCGCCGGGGGCGAACATGATGCGTTCGCCGGTGGTGGTGGCCGCGGTATGGGTGTCGCCGCCGCCCACCGCGGCGAACTGCGCGTCGGTCGCCGCGGCCACGACGACGATCTCGCGCGGCCAGTCAGGGCCCCAGAACGCGGTGACCGCGTCCGCCGCATCGTTGAGCTGCGCGGAGATCCGGCCCAGCAGCGGCGAGGTGTCTGCGCCGAGGCCGATAAGGCGCACGGTGCGGCCGTCCTCCAGCGTCTGCACGCGCGACGCGGCGGTAGGTGTGGTCTGCGACGCGATCGTGGCGACGGGCGGACCGGCGGGGGCGGGTTCGGTCCTGCCGACCAGCAGCAGTGCGCAGACCAGTTCGGTGATCAGCAGCGCACCGAGGGTGGTTCTGCTCTTCGCGCGCGTGGCCGTCAGTAGCGGCGGACGT
>CAZOIX010000905.1:0-2248 GCA_964579685.1 uncultured Mycobacterium sp. | reverse complement strand
CCGTTGAACCGTGCAAGGGGGTGCCGCACCGTGGTCTTGGCCGTCGGGAAACGCGCCGTGTAGGCCCGCTCGGTGAGCAGCTTCACCGGCGCTTCCGTACCCGGGCCGATCCGCAGATCCCACCGCGCGGAGCGATTGCCGCCGGTGACGACACCGTGCGCCGTCCGGTCGTCGATGGTGGCGGCACCAATGCGTGCTGTCCAGGGGTCGTAGTCGTATTCCGCGGCGCCGAGGGGGTATGGCTCCTTGAGGGCACGGTTTCCCGACCCGTCGGGGTCGAACACCATCACCCAGACGTCTGCAGCAGGCTCGCCGACCGTCGGCAACAACAGCGTCTCGCGCAACCACAGCGCTTGCGGCAGGTCAGGATGGTTGGCCCGGATGAAACGGCTCTCGTAATACGGCGCCTTTCCCGACATCGGTGTAATCACGCCTTCAGCATCCAATACTTGGGTGGTGATGGGTGCACAGATCGCGGCCTATGTGCTCGGTGTCGTCGCCGCGGCGGAGGCCGTCGCGCTCGTCGTGCTGTGGGTGCAACGCAACCGCGACCGCGACGAACTCGACCAGTTGCGAAACCGCGTCGACACCAGAAACATGCTGCTCTCGGGTGGTCGCGAGGCCGTCAAGACGGTGTGGCAGACGGCAAATATCCTGCGCAAGGACGGGTTCGGGGCCGCGGTGCGGTCCTCGATCGAAGACCTCGCCGACTGGGCGGAGGTCGAACGTCCCGACCTGGCCCGGTTGGCGCCCAGCGGCCGCGTCGCGATCCTGTTCTCCGACATCGAGGAGTCGACGGCACTCAACGAGCGCATCGGCGATCGGGCCTGGGTCAGACTGATCAGCAGACACGACAAGATGGTGCGCCGTCATGTGACGAAGTACTCCGGTCACGTCGTCAAGAGCCAGGGCGACGGCTTCATGGTGGCCTTTGCCCAACCCGACCAGGCCGTGCGGTGCAGCCTCGACATCCAGCGCTCACTTCGCAGAGAGTCCAACGGCATTCGAGTCCGGATCGGCATTCACATGGGCAAGTCGGTGCGGCGCGGCGACGATCTGTTCGGCCGCAATGTGGCCATGGCCGCGCGGGTGGCCGGCGAAGCCGACGGGGGTGAGGTGCTGGTCAGCGCGGTGGTGCGCGATGCGCTCGCCGACCTCGACGGCTTCGCGTTCGACGACGGCCGTGAGGCCGACCTCAAGGGGTTCAGCGGCACGCACCGGCTCTACGCCGTCGCGGCCTAATCGGCGGAACCGGCCTCGGCCACACGCTGATGTAACCGCGCTCGGATGTCCTCGGGTGTGTAGGCGTTGCGACGACGTTGATCGCGCGCCACCAATGCTCCGCCCGCCACCACACCGGCGACCCCGGCCAGTCCGACCCACTTCCATATGCCGCGCATACCAAGAGTCTGCCTAAGCTGCTCGGGTGGATCCAAGCACCATTTCGCTGGCGCACGCCCTCGACGAGACCCGCACCGGCGATCTCTGGCTCTTTCGGGGCAGCTCGGGGCCCGATCGCGCGATTCAGACGATGAGCAACAGTCCGGTCAACCACGTGGGGATGACGATCGCGATCGAGGATCTGCCGCCGCTGATCTGGCACGCCGAGTTGGGCGACAAGCTGACGGACATGTGGACGGGCGGCAACCACCGCGGCGTTCAGCTCAACGACGCGCGCCAGGTCGTGGAGCGTTGGGTGCACAACTATCATCAGCGCTGCTGGCTTCGCCAGTTGACGCCGTACGCCAGCCGCGACCAGGAGGACCGCGCCCTCAAAGTGGTCGCCCGCATGGATGGCACGCCTTTTCCGAGCACAGCACGACTGACGGGCAGATGGTTTCGCGGACGATTGAACACCGCGGACTTCACCCGGGGAATTCCCTTCCTGCACAGCAGGGTTCGTGAGGCCACCCAGAGGAAAAAGCAGGCGAAGCTGCAGGGGGGTCTGGAGACCGCGTACTGTGCCGAAACCGTCGCGATCACCTACGAGGAGATGGGCTTGATGTCGACGGAGAAGAACTACAACTGGTTCGATCCGGGCGCGTTCTGGAGCGGCGATGAGCTGCCCCTGGCACCTGGCTACAGGCTCGGCGACGAAATCGCCGTCGTCGTCGATCCGCCCGCTGTCGGCTAGTATCCGCTGAATCGGCTTCGCGGCCCCGACTTCGCTTGGCGGGTTGATTCCTTGCATCAGGTGGCTGTTGCGAAATGCCGGTGGATGTCCTTGGTGTCAGTGGGTGATCGCGAA
>CAZOIX010000904.1:0-2255 GCA_964579685.1 uncultured Mycobacterium sp. | reverse complement strand
ACATGTTCCGGCGGCTAAAGCTCTACCTCAGCCCGGTGTCTCGCAAGGATTGGTCGTCGCCCGGCGTCACGTGGGCGCAGAGCGCCAGCGGCAGGAAGGCGACCGTCAGCGTCACGGCATGATCGCCCACCACGCTCGTCAGAGCCGGCGTTACCTGACCACCTCGCGAGACGTGCCACGTGGCGAAGGCCTCCGGCATCGCCGCAACCGGCGCCGTGATGAAGAGGCCTCCAAGGATCGTCGAGATCCCCATGGCGGTCGTGATGGCTTCGGTGGCGCGCACGGCGAAGTAGGTGCCGGGGGCGATGGCCGCCACGCCGCCGATCGCCAGCAGGATCTCCTTCCCCCGAGTTCGACAGTCGTAGGGGCCAAAGCGCCCCTTCAGATGCCGTAAGTGCCTGAAAGCACGCGCTCACGCAGGCTGCAATGCGCGAAATGTGTAGACACTAAAGCAGGCCGCATTCTGCTTGACTTCGCAGCTGCACGCGGCGATCTACGTGGGCATGTACGTTCGACGCATCACACGACGCCGAAGCGACGGCACCCAGGTCGGCTATCTCCAGCTCGCCCACAAGGTGCGCCATCCCGAGACCGGGAGGCCTCAGGACAAGGTCCTGCATCACTTCGGTCCCGAGGATCAGCTCGACGCCGATCAGATCCGACGCCTCATCAAGAGCCTCAGTCGGTTTCTGCCCCAGGCTGATCGCGCCGCGACGCAGGTTGCGCTCGAGCTCGACGAGGACGTCGAGGTGCAGCGCGTCCAGAAGCTTGGCGGCACCTGGGTGCTGGACGGCCTGTGGAAGATGCTCGGACTCGACGACGTGCTCGCCGAGTTGGCTGATGACCGCGCGTTCCGCCGCGACGTCGAGCGCTTGCTGTTCGCCATGGTCGCCAACCGCGCGCTGGCGCCGGCCAGCAAGCTCGGCGTCGAGCGGTGGGTCGAGCAGGTGCACGTGCCGGGGCTCGACACCGTGGCCGTGCAGCAGCTGTACCGGGCGATGGACTTCCTGGTCGAGCACGGCGAAGCCATCCAGAAGGCGGTGTTCTTCGCGACCAGCAGTCTACTGAACCTCGACGTCGACCTGCTGTTCTTCGACACGACGTCGACCTACTTCGAGATCGAGGATGACGACGGCGACGCCGGGATGCGCCGCTACGGCAACAGCAAGGACCATCGCCCGGATCGGGCGCAGGTCGTGATCGGGCTCGCCGTCACCCGCGACGGTCTGCCGGTCCGGTGCTGGACGTTGCCGGGCAACACAGCCGACGCCTCGCTGGTCGAGCAGGTGCAGGCCGATCTGGCCGGCTGGCGGCTCAACCGCGTGGTGTGGGTGATGGACCGTGGGTTCAATGGTGAGCAGCAGAAGCTCGCGCTGCAGCGGGGCGGCGGCCACTACATCATCGGCGAGAAGCTTCGGGCCGGGATGAAGCACAACGACGCGGCGCTGAGCCGACCCGGCCGCTTTCAAACGGTGCGTGACAACCTCGAGGTCAAGGATGTGCGCGTGACCGAGGGGTCGCGGACGCGACGGTACGTGGTGGTCCGCAACCCGCGACAGGCCGAGCGTGACCGCGAGCTGCGAGCGAGTACGCTGGAACGTTTGCAGGCTGAGATCGACCTGCTGAACGCCCGCCGCAGTCGGGACCGCGGAACGCACAGCAAGGCCGTCTGCAACCTCAAGACGCATCGCTCGATGGGCCGGTACGTGCGCGAGCTCAAGAGCGGCGAGCTGCGCATCGACCGGGCGCGGGTCCGCGAAGACGAGAAGCTCGACGGCAAGTACCTGCTGTCGACGTCCGACCTGAGCCTGTCGGCCGAGGACGTGGCGCTGGGGTACAAGCAGCTGTTGGAGGTGGAGGCGGCGTTCCGCACGCTGAAGTCGACGCTGGATCTGCGACCGATCTACCACCGGCTGCCGCGACGCATCGATGCGCACGTGCTGCTGAACTGGCTGGCGCTGCTGCTCGTGCGGCTGGTCGAGCGCCAGACGGGCGCGACGTGGCCGCGGGTGCGCGACGCTCTCGAGCCGTTGTCGCTCGTGTCGGTCCGTACATCTTCTGGCGATTTCCAGGTGGTGTCGAATCTGACCTCCGAGCAGCGCACGGTACTGCAATCACTGGGGCTTTCAGCACCCAAGCGGCTCCAGAAGGTCGACCTGGCAGGCTGATTCTGTAGCCACTACCGCTTCAGCCACGGTCTCCGATTGCGACGGGGTGCCGGCAGGTTGCGCGCAGCGCGTGTCTACGACTGTCGA
>CAZOIX010000903.1:0-2263 GCA_964579685.1 uncultured Mycobacterium sp. | reverse complement strand
GATTTCTGGTTACCTCGTAGAGAGGGTGGTCGTGGAACTGAAATTACCACACTACCTGGTGGACAAAATTTAGGAGAGCTTAAGGACGTTGAATACTTCAAGAAGAAATTATACAACTCTCTTAACCTTCCTCCTTCTCGTCTTACTGACGATAACAAAGGTTTCAATCTTGGAAAAACTACTGAAGTTCTTAGAGATGAACTTAAGTTCAGTAAGTTTATCGGTAGACTCCGCAAAAGATTTAGTGGAATATTCCATGATGTTCTCAAAACTCAGTTAATCCTTAAAGGAGTAATTGCTCCTGATGATTGGGATGATATGCAAGAGCATATTCAATATGACTACTTGCATGATAATCATTTCAATGAGCTTAAGGAACTTGAAATGGAAACTCAGAGGATTGCTCTAGTAACACAGATGGATCCTTATGTGGGTAAATATTATTCTGTTGATTATATTCGCCGTAATATTCTTGGTCATAAAGAACAAGATATTAAGGAACAAGATAAGCAGATGAAGAAGGAGATTGATATGGGTATCGTAATGGATCCAATCGATGTTAATACATTCGATACAATGGATCGTCAGAATGATGCCTTTGCTCCAGAGATCGATGCACAAAATGCTGAAGACGATCACAAACGAGATATGGAACAGGCAAAGCAGCAAGCTAAATTGAAACCTGCTCCAACCAAAACCACTAGTAATACTAAATAAAAAATAGTCATGGAACAATCGAACCCTAACGCTGAAGTTCTTTCAGTAGTTGATACTCTTAAAGACGGCAAAAGAGCTGATGCATTAGATGCAATATCAGATCTTCTTTATGGTCGTGCTGCAGAGGCAATCAAGAGTTACAAGCAGGTAGTTGCCAAGACTTTTTTTGATGAACCACAGGTAGAGGAACCATCCAATGAAACTGATAACGGAACAGATTGAAGATGTAAAGGTCATTACTGAAGGTAAAGGTGATGATAAAAAACTGTACATCGAAGGTGTATTTTTACAAGCAGAATTAAAGAACCGTAATGGTAGGGTCTACCCCTTTAAGGTTCTTGAAAACGAAGTAAACAGATACAATGAAGAATACGTTAAAACAAAACGTGCTCTTGGGGAGTTGGGTCATCCTGATGGTCCTACTGTTAATCTTGACCGTGTTTCCCACAGAATCACATCGCTTACTGCTGAAGGTTCTAACTTCATCGGAAAAGCTCAGATCTTAGACACACCAATGGGTAAGATCGCTAAGTCTCTTTTGGGAGAGGGTGTTCAGTTGGGTGTATCATCTAGAGGAATGGGTAGCATCGACAAAAAAGAAGATGCTAGTTATGTAATGGATGATTTCATGTTAGCAACAGCAGCAGATATAGTTGCTGATCCTTCCGCACCTGATGCATTTGTTAATGGTATCATGGAAGGTAAGGAGTGGGTTTGGAACAACGGTATTCTTAAGGAAACCGAAGTTGCTAAATACCAGAGTTATGTGAGCAAGTCTACTCACAAAAATCTTGAGGAAAGAACACTCAAAGTGTTTGAGCATTTCCTTTCAGGATTGTAAATCTATAAATAAACTTAGACTTATTGTACGAATCTTAGGGGAAACTCAAATGTCAGATATGTTAAACGAAAAGTTTGCGGAATTCGTTAGTGAGAATGAAAAAGTTCTTTCTGAGGCTGGACAAGATCCAATGCCTAGTGTTTCTGCGGCTGTTCTTCCATCAAACCCACCAGCACCTGGTGCGGTAACAGGTGAACCCAAGAGGGATTCCCACAAAGATCCACAACCTAGTGTTGGGACAGATGCTGCTCAGGCAGGTCAGTCAATAACCGACAACGGAGGTCCAAGACCTGATGGAAATGATGAAGGTGAAGATAATCCAGGTGCTAAGGCTGCTGCCCCCGTTGGAGCCAAAGGAGCACAATCAGATGGTACAGCACAAACCGCAAATATAAATGATGCTGGTGATCAAGGAGCAACACCTTCTGTAGGTACTGCTGCTGCTTATGGTACTACTACTGGTCCTGACGTACAATATCCAGTTAAGCCTTCATTCGAGGAAGTTGACGTAGCTGACGATGTTAAAGCTCTCCTTGAAGGAACAGAACTCTCTGAAGAGTTTGCTGAGAAAGCCAAGACAATCTTCGAGGCTGCTATTAAAGCAAAACTTGCAGAAGAGCATACAAAGCTTGTAGAACACTTTGCCAAAGAATCTGCTGAGAAAATTGAGTCTGCTAAGGCAGAACTTGCAGAGGAAGTTAATGG
>CAZOIX010000902.1:0-2265 GCA_964579685.1 uncultured Mycobacterium sp. | reverse complement strand
AGGGCGAGAAGGACAACGCGCCAATGCTCTACAACGGCGAGGAGGTCGGCAACGGCGACGGGCCGGAGTGTGACTTCGCCGTCGACCCCATCGACGGCACCACGCTGATGAGCAAGGGCCTGCCAAATGCCATCTCGGTGCTCGCCGTCGCCGAGCGTGGAGCGATGTTCGACCCGTCGGCGGTCTTCTACATGAACAAGATCGCTGTCGGGCCCGACGCGGTGGACGCGATCGACATCACCGCACCGATCGGTGAGAACGTCCGCCAGGTCGCGAAGGCCAAGGGCCTGTCCGTGTCGGATATGACGGTGTGCATTCTCGACCGGCCCCGCCACGAACAGCTGATGGCCGACGTCCGCGACGCCGGGGCCCGTATCCGGCTGATCTCCGATGGTGACGTCGCAGGCGCGATCTCGGCGTGCAGGCCCAACTCGGGCACTGACCTACTCGCGGGAATCGGTGGCACGCCGGAGGGCATCATCACCGCCGCCGCGATCCGCTGCATGGGCGGTGCCATCCAGGGCAAGCTCGCCCCCAAGGACGACGACGAACGCCAGAAGGCGATCGGCCTCGGCTACGACCTCGACCAGATTCTGTCCACCGAGGACCTGGTGTCCGGCGAGAACGTCTTCTTCTGCGCGACCGGGGTCACCGACGGCGACCTGCTGCGGGGTGTGCACTACTCGGGCGGTGGCTGCACCACCCAGTCGATCGTCATGCGAAGCAAGTCGGGCACCGTGCGGATGATCGACGCCTACCACCGGCTGTCCAAACTCAACGAGTACTCCGCGATCGATTTCACCGGAGACAGCACCGCGGTCTACCCGCTGCCGTAACAACCAATACAGAAGGGCAGGCATGACTACCGACTCGTCCGCCAAAGCAGACGCGGGAACTGAGTATCGCATCGAGCACGACACCATGGGCGAAGTCCGGGTCCCGATCAACGCACTGTGGCGGGCACAGACGCAGCGTGCGGTCGAGAACTTCCCCATCTCGGGCCGCGGCCTGGAGCGCACCCAGATCCGTGCGCTCGGCTTGCTGAAAGCCGCCTGCGCACAAGTGAACAAAGACCTCGGCCTGCTCGACCCCGAGAAGGCCGACGCCATCATCGCCGCAGCCGGCGAGATCGCCGACGGACAGCACGACGACCAGTTCCCGATCGACGTGTTCCAGACCGGCTCCGGCACCAGCTCGAACATGAACACCAACGAGGTGATCGCCGGCATCGCCGAGCGAAACGGCGTGAAGGTGCATCCCAACGACGACGTGAACATGTCGCAGTCGTCGAACGACACCTTCCCCACCGCCACGCATATCGCGGCCACGGAAGCAGCGGTGCGCCACCTGATTCCGGCGCTCGAGGTGCTGCACGAATCGCTCGACTCGAAGGCCCATCAGTGGCGGACCGTGGTCAAGTCCGGCCGCACCCACCTGATGGACGCCGTCCCGGTGACGTTGGGCCAGGAGTTCAGCGGCTATGCCCGTCAGATCGAGGCATCCATCGAACGGGTGAAGGCCACGCTGCCGCGGCTGGGCGAGTTGGCCATCGGCGGTACCGCGGTGGGCAGCGGCATCAACACGCACCCGGACTTCGCCGCCCGCGTGGCCGGGATCCTGGCGGCGGAGACCGGGTTGCCGTTTCGCGAGAGCGATGACCACTTCCGCGATCTTGCCTGCCAGGACGCCGCGGTGGAGATGAGCGGGCAGCTGAACACGCTGGCCGCTTCGTTGATGAAGATCGCCAACGACCTGCGCTGGATGAACAGCGGTCCGCTGGCCGGCCTGTCGGAGATCGCGTTGCCGGCGCTGCAGCCGGGCAGCAGCATCATGCCGGGCAAGGTCAACCCGGTGATCGCCGAGTCGGTGGCCATGGCCTGCGCCAAGGTCATCGGCCAGCACACCACCGTGACCCTGGCCGGATCGTCGGGCAACTTCCAGCTCAACGTCATGCTGCCGCTGATCGCCCATGACCTGCTGGCCAGCATCCAGCTGCTCTCCGGCGCCTCGGCGATTCTCGCCGACAAGGCCATTGCCGGCCTCGTCGTGCACCGCGAGCTGCTGGCGGCGCGGCTGTCGCGCAACCCGGTGCTGGTCACCGCGCTGAATGCCCGCATCGGCTACGAGGCCGGCGCCGCCATCGCCAAGCGCGCCTTCGCCGAGGGCCGGCCGCTGATCGAGGTGGCGCTGGAGATGACCGACCTCACGCGCGAGGAGCTGGAACGGGCGCTGGATCCGGCCCGCCTGGCCGCAGGCGGCCTGGCG
>CAZOIX010000901.1:0-2270 GCA_964579685.1 uncultured Mycobacterium sp. | reverse complement strand
CGGCGAGGTCGACGTCGCGGCCGTGCGTCGCTATCACTCCGGCAAGGCCGAGGTGAAAGGGTTCGACATCGCCGACAAGGCGGTGGTCGGCGACGTCGCGGGCGCCGCCGAAGCGCTGCGCTGGGCGATGTTGAGCGGTGAGCCTCAGGTCGTCCTGGCTGACGCGTTGGCCGAGGCGGTGCACACGATCGCCAGGGTGGCCCCGCTGTCAGGGGACCCGTACCGGCTGGCCGCCGACCTCGGCATGCCGCCATGGCGGGTGCAGAAGGCGCAGAAGCAGGCGCGACGGTGGTCGCGCGCGTCGGTCGCGGAGGCCATGCGGCTTGTCGCGGCGCTGACCGCGGATGTCAAGGGCGCGGCGGCGGACGCCGACTACGCGTTGGAGTCAGCCGTGCGGAAGGTCGCCGAGCTCGCCGGGGATTGACGCGGACGGACCGCTCAGATCTTGTTGAAGGCGCGCGAGAGCGCGGACTTGCGGTTGGCGGCCTGGTTCTTGTGGATCACGCCTTTGCTGGCGGCCTTGTCGAGCTGGCGGCTGGTCGTGACCAGCAACTCGCCGGCCTTGTCCTTGTCGCCGGCCTCGACCGCCGCCCGGAATCCGCGGACCGCCGTGTGAAGCGACGACTTCACCGACTTGTTGCGCAGTCTGCGGCGCTCGTTGGTCTTGATGCGCTTTTCCTGCGACTTGATGTTGGCCACGCGTGTTTTCCTTCGTAAATCCAGGTTGGCTTGGTTGCAAAGTCTTTTGGGGCTGCCTGCGTCCACCGACCTGCGGGCAGCGAGGGTTCAGATTACCAGCGCAGTGGGTAATCGCCCAAAATGACCATGCTGGCCTGCCGAAACGTTTCAATTAGTGCAGCATGTCAATGGTGAGTCTTCGAACCCTGCCCGCAGACCGCGCGCGGTCGTCGCGCGCCCGTACCCCAAAACCCCCACGCCACGACGGGGTTTTCGACGGCTACAACAACCTGGGTAGTTACTCGAAGGCCTTTGACGAGATGTTCGACGCCCAGGGCAACGTTCGCGGTCCCTACAAGGGCATATTCGCCGAGTTGGCCCCGTCTGACGCCTCGGAGTTGGCGGCGCGGTCCGAAGCGCTGGGGCGTGCGTTCATCGACCAGGGCATCACCTTCTCCCTGTCCGGGCAGGAACGGCCATTCCCGCTGGATCTCGTCCCGCGGGTGATCTCGGCGGCGGAGTGGACGAGGCTCGAGAAGGGCATCACCCAGCGGGTCAGGGCGTTGGAGGCCTACCTCGACGACATCTACGGCGAACAGGAGATCCTGCGCGATGGGGTGATCCCGCGTCGGCTGATCACCTCATGTGAGCACTTCCACCGCGAGGCGGTGGGCATCTCCCCGCCCAACGGCGTGCGTATCCACGTCGCGGGCATCGATCTGGTCCGCGACGCGCAGGGATCGTTCCGCGTGCTGGAGGACAACCTGCGTTCCCCGTCCGGGGTGTCCTACGTGATGGAGAACCGGCGCACGATGGCGCGCGTGTTTCCCAACCTGTTCGCCACCCACCGGGTGCGGGCGGTCGGCGACTACTCGTCTCACCTGCTGCGGGCACTGCGCAACGCCGCCGCCTCCAACGAGGCGGATCCGACGGTGGTGGTGCTGACGCCAGGTGTCTACAACTCGGCGTACTTCGAACACTCCCTGCTGGCTCGTCAGATGGGCGTCGAACTCGTCGAGGGTCGCGACCTGTTCTGCCGGGACAACACCGTCTACATGCGCACCACCGAGGGGGAGCGCCAGGTCGACGTCATCTATCGGCGCATCGACGACGACTTCCTCGACCCGATGCAATTCAATCCCGACTCGGTGCTGGGCGTCGCCGGCCTGCTCAACGCCGCGCGGGCGGGCAACGTCGTCATCTCCAGCGCCGTCGGCAACGGAGTCGGCGACGACAAGCTGGTCTACACCTACGTGCCGACGATCATCGAGTACTACCTCGGCGAGAAGCCGCTGCTGGCCAATGTCGACACGTACCGATGCTGGCTCGACGAGGAACGCGAGGAAGTCCTCGATCGGGCGGACGAACTCGTCATCAAGCCGGTCGAGGGCTCCGGGGGCTACGGCATCGTGTTCGGTCCCGAGGCCTCGGAGAAGGAACTCGCCGCGATCACCAAGAAGATTCGAAACGACCCGCGCGGCTGGATCGCCCAGCCGGTGGTGCAACTGTCCACGGTCCCCACACAGATCGACGACAGTCTGGCGCCCCGCCACGTCGACCTGCGCCCGTTCGCCGTCAACGACGGCGACGAC
>CAZOIX010000900.1:0-2270 GCA_964579685.1 uncultured Mycobacterium sp. | reverse complement strand
CGGCCGTCAGCCGGGGCAGTCTGGCGACGCTCGATCAACTACCCCCCAAGCTCGCCAAGAACCCGCTGAAATTCGATGCGCCGCAACTGCTCACGGTGCCCAACGTCTTTCCCGTGAGTGCGATGAACAAGCTGTCGTTCATGGCGATCGGCGAGGTGTACTACCGGCTGGGCGGCACCTACAGCGGCAAGATCATGAATCTGTCGCAGTTCTACCACATGCTGGATCTGGTCAGCGGCTGGAATAATGCTTACGGCCCAGCGGGTTTCGCCCAACACCAGTTCCTGGTGCCGCCCGATGCGCTGGACGAGTTCAAGGCCATCATCCGGTGGATCCAGACCCGTGGGCACTACTCCGCCCTGAACGTGTTCAAGCTGTTCGGTCCGGGTAACCGGGCACCGCTGAGTTTCCCGATGGCCGGCTGGAACGTCGCGATGGACTTCCCGAACAAGGCGGGGGTCAACGAGTTCCTCAACGAACTCGACGAACGTGTGATGACATTCGGCGGGCGGGTCTACACGGCGAAGGACTCGCGGGTCAGCGCGGAGAGATTCCACCAGATGTATCCCCTCATCGACGAGTGGATCGCGGTGCGCCGCAAGGCCGATCCGAACGGCGTCTTCGCATCCGATATGGCCCGACGCTTGGAGTTGCTGTAAATGGTTCTTGATGCCACCGGTAATCCGCAAACCATCCTGCTGCTCGGCGGTACCTCCGAGATCGGACTCGCGATCTGTGAGCGGTTCCTGCGCAACGCAAGGGCACGCATCGTCCTGGCCGACGTCCCCGGCCACCCCAAGCGGGCCGATGCCATCGCCGCGATGGAGGCGGCCGGAGCGAAGTCCGTGGAGTGGATCGACTTCGACGGCGTGGACACCGACAGTCACCCCGAGGTGATCGATGCGGCTTTCGCCGGAGGTGACGTCGATGTCGCGATCGTGGCCTTCGGCCTCCTCGGCGATGCCGAGGAACTGTGGCAGAACCAGGCCAAGGCCGTGCTGACCGCACAGATCAACTACACCGCCGCGGTATCCGTCGGAGTGCTCGTCGGCGAGAAGATGCGCGCACAGGGCTTCGGCCGGATCATCGCGATGAGTTCGGCCGCCGGTGAGCGGGTGCGCCGGTCGAACTTCGTCTACGGATCCACCAAGGCCGGCCTTGACGGTTTCTATCTCGGGCTCGGAGAGGCACTGCGCGAATTCGGGGTTCGGGTGCTGGTGATCAGGCCGGGACAGGTGCGTACCCGCACGACGATCGAACACTGGAAGGCCACCGGCGCCAAGGAAGCGCCGTTCACCGTCGACAAGGAAGACGTCGCCGAACTGGCGGTCGCAGCCTCGGCCAAGGGTAAGGAATTGGTCTGGGCGCCAGGGGCGTTCAGATACGTGATGATGGTGCTGCGGCACATTCCACGCCCCATCTTCCGTAAGCTGCCGATATAAATATGCGTGGCGCGCTGGCCGTTGTGGGCCAGATGGTGGTGGCGGCCATCATCGCGGTGGCCGTGACAGCGGTGTCGCTTGTCGCGATCGCGCGGGTCGAGTGGCCCGCCTACAACTCGTCGAACCAGCTGCACGCGTTGACCACCGTCGGCCAATTCTTCTGTCTGGCTGGGCTGTTCGCGTGTGGACTGCTGTGGCGGCGGGGGCGCCGCGCCCTCGCCCGGATCGGGACATGGGTATTCCTGTCCGCGTTCTCGGTGGTCACGCTGGCGATGCCGCTTGGCGCGACGAAGCTGTATCTGTTCGGCATCTCCGTCGATCAGCAGTTCCGCACCGAGTACCTCACCCGACTGGCCGACAGTGCGGCACTGCACGATATGACGTACTACGGTCTGCCGCCCTTCTATCCGCCCGGCTGGTTCTGGATCGGCGGCAGGATGGCGGCGCTGTCCGGTACGCCTGCGTGGGAGATGTTCAAGCCCTGGGCGATCATCTCGATCACGGTGGCCGTGACGCTGGCCTTCGTGTTGTGGGCCGCGATGATTCGCTTCGAGTACGCACTGATCGTGACGACGGCGACCGCCGCGGCCACCCTCGCGTACTCGCCTGCCGAACCGTACGCCGCCGTCATCACCGTGCTGATTCCTCCGGTTTTCGTGCTGGCCTGGTCGGGGCTGCGTGGCGGCGACAGGAACGGGGGGTGGGCGGCCGTCATCGCGACCGGGGTCTTCCTCGGCGTGGCGGCGCTGTTCTACACGCTCCTGCTCGGCTACGCGGCGTTCACGCTCGCGATCATGGCGGTGGTGGTCGCGCTCGCACGTCGTTCCG
>CAZOIX010000899.1:0-2272 GCA_964579685.1 uncultured Mycobacterium sp. | reverse complement strand
CGTCGATACACACCGTCGACGGCTGGCAGATGTCTGCAAACTACGAACCCGCTGTCGGAGGGCGGGTCGGCGGTGAATTGTACGACGCGTTCGAGACCCGCGACGGTCGGTTGATCGTACTGATCGGAGACGTCGCCGGCCACGGCATGACGGCGGCCGGAATGATGGCGCAGGTACGGAATACGTTGCGCGCGTATATGTTTACCGGTGCCACACCCGCCGAGGCGCTCAATCAGCTCAACGACTTCTGCGTCCACATGATGTCCAGCGCCTTTGTCACCGTGATCGTCGCGCGCGTCGATGTGGCCACCGGGGTCGTCGAAGCGGCGTGTGCCGGCCACCTGATCCCGTATCTCACCCAGCGCGGGGGCGCGGCGGTGCCGGCGCCGGTGCGACTTTCGCCGCCGATCGGGGCCAAGGGCATGACTTATGCGCCGAGTGCCTTCACCATCGAGGCCGGGCAGGGCTTGGTGATGTTCTCCGACGGCCTGGTGGAACGACGCGACGAACCCATTGACGACGGCATCAGTCGACTGGGCGAAACACTGGATCGCGCAGACGATTTGACGGCGACCTGGATTTCGACGGCGATGGCGTCGAGTGAGACCGACGACGATGTCACCATCGTCACTCTGCATCGTCTCTAGGATTGGGTGGTTACGGAGTCACCGAAACCCGGCCCTGCACCTGTGCGTTGCGGGCAGCATCGAAGGCGTCAGCGATGCTGCTCAAATCGAAGCTCCGTCCGATCATGGGAGTCGGATCGATGTGGCCGTCGCCGAAAGCCTCGACGACTTCGCGGAACTCGTCGATGGTGTAGGCGACGGCGTACCGGATGGTGAGCTCCTTGAGCAGCGCGGTGACCGGCTCGATCGGCGTCGGCTCTCCACAGGCGCCGGCGATCACGATGCGCCCCCGCGCCCGCAGCGCAGGCTGACACGTAGCCAGCAGCTCGGGCCGTCCGACGCATTCGATCACGGCGTCATAGCCCGCGGGCTCGGCCTCGCTCGCCGACGCCAGGACATCGCCTGCACCCATTGCCTCGGCGGCATCGCGTCGCTGCAGGGAGGGGTCGACGGTCGTCACCCTGGCCGCGCCCCTCCGCAGTGCCCACACCAGGGTGGTCAGGCCGACACCCCCCGCGCCGACGATCAACACGTCCTCGCCGGGAGCGATCTCAGCGCTGTTCACGCCGTGCAGACCGACGGCGAACGGCTCGACCAAAGCCGAGTAGCGGATGGGCAATTCGGCGGGCATCGTGAACGAATGGCGCGCGGGGATGCAGCTGTATTCGGCGAACCCGCCCGCAGGACCCAACCCGATGTAGCTCGCCTGAGCACAGTGCGACACGGCACCGCTGCGGCAAAACCGACACGATCCGCATGAGAGGAGCGGCAGCACAGCGACATTGGTGCCTTCATGCCATGCGCCGGCTTGTGCGCCCACGGCGACGATCTCACCTCCGAATTCGTGTCCCATCACCATTCCGGGGGGCGCGAACGGTTGGGCCGTGATGTCGGATCCGCACACACCACAGGCGGCGACACGGATCACCAACTCGTCCGGCCCCGGCGTCGGATCGGGCAGGTCGACGACCTCGAAGCCGTGATCCTCGGTGGTTACCGCGGCCCTCATCGCCCATCTCCTTCGAGCTCGAGATCGAATGCCCACAGGTACTTACCGAACTTAAACTCCATGCCGGCTTGGATCACCCCTTCTGATGGATCGCGGTGTTACTTTCCCAGCGTGCATCGGGTAATCCAGTGGGGCACCGGCACGGTGGGCAGCGAGATCATCGCCGCGATTCTCGACCATCGAGACGATCTCGAACTCGTCGGTGCGTTGGTCTACTCCGATTCGAAGAACGGCGTCGATATCGGGGAACTCGTCGGACGCCCGCCGATCGGGGTGTCCGCGACCACCGACGTCGAGCAGATTCTGGGGCTGGCCGCCGACTGTGTCCTCTACACGCCCCGCACCGCGCGTCTCGACGACGTCTGCCGATTGCTGGAGAGCGGTAAAAACGTTGTCACCACGGCATTTCTGTTCCATCCGGCGAGGATCTACGCCGCAGACCGTGATCGCGTGCTCGCCGCCTGTGAGAAGGGTTCCACCACCGTGCACGGCAGCGGGATCAACCCCGGCAATCTGTCGGGTGTGCTGCCGCTGGCGCTGTCAGGTATGAGCCGCACGATCGACAAGATCACGCTGCAGGAGCGCGCCGACTGGTCGGTCTACGAGAGCACCGGAATCACCTTCGACAACATGGCAT
>CAZOIX010000898.1:0-2272 GCA_964579685.1 uncultured Mycobacterium sp. | reverse complement strand
GGAATGAGCGCCATGGCGATCAGCCATCGGCGATTGCGACGCGGACCGGCCACGTCCCTGCCCGTCCACATGTGTTTGCTCCACCTCACGAAGGGACGATTCTGTTGGCACTAGTCTAAGGCCACCGGCGGCCGGGGGCACTGGGACGACGTTGCCCTCCAGCGGGGGCGGGTGGGATTTCACCCTGTGCCGCGGGGCCTGTTATTGTCGCACACGCAGCGCCGTTAGCTCAGTTGGTAGAGCAGCTGACTCTTAATCAGCGGGTCCGGGGTTCGAAACCCTGACGGCGCACTCCAGAGGCCCTTTTCCGGAATTCTCGGTGCTGGGCTCATTGGATCGTCTAACACGTTCACAACGGATGTGTGACGGTCACCGCGACGGTTGTTGGCCCACCATGTGGGAGCCGACGTAGTCAACGGCGGCATCGAGCGCGGTCTGCAGTGATGACGTGTCGCGCTCAGTTCTCGTCAACAGAATGCCGCCCTGCACGGCGGCCAGCAGCGCGGTGGCCAGTGCGTCCACATCGGCGTCCGGACGGAGCTCGCCGCGGGCGCGCATGTTCGTCAAGCCGTCGCGGATGATGCAGCGCCAGCGTGAGTATGCGTTGGCGAGGTCGGCGCGGGCGGGATCATCGCCGGCGGAGACCGATAGTTCACCGGCAAGCGAGCCCAGCGGGCAACCGTGCGCACACCCCTGTTCACGCTGTACCCCAACGACGAAATCGCCCCAGGCCCGTAGGGCTTCGAGGCTGTCCAGCCCGCCCAGAAACCGCTCCTGAATGTCAAGGACCAGATTGCTCTGGTATTCGATCACCGCTCGGGTGAGAACTCGCTTGTCGGCGAAGTAGTGGTAGATCTGCGACATGCTGACACCGGCTTCCGCGCGGACATCGTCGAGGCTGGTGCCGGCCACCCCTTTGACATACATGAGGGAGGCGGCGGCGGCCACGATTCGTTCACGGGTGGCCCGGCCCTTCGGCGTGGTCATCTGCCAATTCTAACGATTCTGGAGTTGACACTCCAAAATTACGGTGGTTGCCTGGATTACACACTCCATTTTTCGAGAAGGTGGCTCATGACAGATCAGCTCCCCGGCCGGCTCCCCACCATCGAGGCGCAGTCCGCGGCGTTCCTCGCCGAGATGACCGCGGCACTTCCTGCCGGGACGCTCGATCCCTTCATCAAGGACCAGGGCCGGCTCGAGCGCGAGGGGATCCCGGCGGACGCGGCGAAGCCGGGCACACCGTTTCCCGACGGCGAAGTGCTCGATGCGCACGGCCAATCGATACCGCTGTCCACGGTGCGCGGCGAGCGTCCTGCGGTCGTGGTGTTCTATCGCGGCGTCTGGTGTCCGTACTGCAACATGGCACTGCGCACGTACCAGTCGGAGCTACTGCCCGACCTCAGGGCGCACGGCGTGGAACTGATAGCCATCAGCCCCCAGAAACCGGACGGATCGCTGAGCTCCGCCCAGACCAACGAGCTGACCTTTTCGGTGGTCTCCGATCCCGGCAATCCGATCGCCGAGGCGCTGGGCATCGTCATGCAGCCGTCCGACGAAGTGGTCGCAGCATCGGAACAAATGGGAATGAGCCTGACCGACGCCAACGCCGACGGCTCGGTACGCATGCCGATGCCGACGGTGGTCGTGGTGGACGCCGCCGGCGTGATCCAGTGGATCGACGTCCACCCGAACTATTCACACCGCAGCGAGGTACACGACATCCTCGCCGCGGTCGCGGGCCTCTGAGGGCGCCGGATAGTGCAGATCGCCTTCGCACCCGATCAGGCACTGTACCCATTCACCTCGCGCTGGTTCGACAGCTCACGCGGTCGCATCCACTACGTCGATGAAGGCAGTGGCGCGCCGATCCTGCTGTGCCACGGCAACCCGACATGGAGCTTTCTCTACCGCGACATCATCAAACGACTGCGCGGCCAATTCCGTTGCATCGCACCGGACTACCTAGGCTTCGGCCTGTCCGAGCGACCTGACGGGTTCGGCTACACCATCGAAGAGCACGTCGACGTGGTCGGCGAACTCGTCGATCACCTCGGCCTGAAGGACTACCTGAGCATGGGCCAGGACTGGGGTGGCCCGGTCAGTATGGGCGTCGGTATCTCCCGTGCCGAGCGGGTGCGCGGTGTCATCTTGGGCAACACCTGGTTCTGGCCGGTCGACAACCCCGCGATGAAGGTGCTCGATCCGCTGGTCGGCGGCCTGGTCCGGCAGCTGAACCTCCGGCGAAACGTCTTCGTCGAATGGCTCATCC
>CAZOIX010000897.1:0-2272 GCA_964579685.1 uncultured Mycobacterium sp. | reverse complement strand
ATGTCGACGCCGGCCACGGTCTCGCCGTCATCGTGCGGAAAACCGGTGTCGTCGAACCGTTGTGGAGCGAAGGCCTGCCGCTGGGAGTGCTGCCCGAGGAGAAGTGGGTATCGCACGACGTGCTGCTCGAAGACGGAGAAACGCTGGTCATCGCCTCCGACGGCGTCCTGGATCTCATCGGTGACGGCGTCGATGTCCGCCCTGCGCTGAAGTTCGTCGCCGAACACCCCGATCCGGTCGACCTGTGCCAGCAAGCGCGCGCTCTCGCCGAGGCAGGCGCTGCCCTCGACGACGTCACCCTCGTTGCGATCCAGAAGAAGCCCGCAGAATGAGGCGCATTCGCGGGTAAGTCGTCGTGGACGGCTTCGACGTCGATCTACGGACGATCTCCCCCCAATCTCCACCGTTCCTCCAAGCACCGACCCGCGCGTCGGCGGCAGAGTCGACCCGACCCGAAACGAGGAGGAACCGTCATGTCCGCCGCAACCGTCACCGCCAACATCGCCAGCATCGCTGACATCGTGCGTGTGCACAGCGTCGACCGGCCGTCCACGACAGCGCTGGTGGTTGACGACTGCAGGATCACCTTTGCAGAGCTTGCGGCTCGTACGAATCGGGCGGCACAAGCCTTCGCTGCGGCGGGTGTGGGGTTCGGTGACCGTGTCGCATTCATCGGCAAGAACAGCGCCGAATACTTCGATGTCACCATCGCCTTGGCCAAGCTCGGCGCGGTCGGGGTCGCGGTCAACTGGCGGCTCGCCGCCCCTGAGATGTTGCACATCATCAATGACGCCACCGCGAGAGTCGTCGTGGTCGGCGCCGAGTTCTTCGGCCACGTCGAACAAATCGCCCAGCACTTCACGCATGTACAGACCATCGTCGCGGTGGGGCCGCACGGCAGCTGGCCGGAGTTCACTGACTGGATCGCCCAGTACCCCGCCATCGATCCCGGCGTGGTCACCGGGCCGGACGACATCGCGATGCAGCTCTATACGTCGGGCACCACCGGGCTGCCCAAGGGCGCGATGTTGACGAACCGGAACCTCTTCGCCACCGTCGACGGCGCGGCCACCCACTGGCGCCTCGACAGCGCAAGCGTGAACCTGGCCGTCATGCCCATGTTCCACATCGCCGGCGCGGGCACCGCCCTGGTGGGAATGTATGCGGGCTGCACCACCGTGGTGATGCGTGACGTCGATCCGGCGGCGATCCTGCGCGCTATCCGGGAGCACCGCATCACCAACGTCTTACTCGTCCCCGCGGTCATTCAATTCCTGCTGCTGACACCGGGAGTCGACGAGACCGACTTCTCGAGCCTGCGGACGATTGTCTACGGCGCCTCGCCGATATCCGACGACGTGCTCGTCAAGGCTCTGCAGCAGTTCGGCTGCGACATGATCCAGGTCTACGGGTCGACCGAGACGACCGGGCCGATCACGCAGCTCGACGCCGCAGACCACGATCCCCGACTGCGGCCACATCTGTTGCGGTCGTGCGGCAAACCGTTTCCGTGGGTCGAGGTGCGCATCGTCGACTCCGATGGTCGCGATGTCGCCGACGGCGAGGTCGGTGAACTATGGACGCGTTCGTCACAAAACATGGCGGGCTACTGGAACATGCCGGTGGCGACCGCCGACACGATCACATCCGACGGGTGGCTCAAGACCGGCGACGCGGGCTACCGCGGCGAGGACGGCTATATCTACCTCTACGACAGGGTGAAGGACATGATCGTGTCCGGTGGGGAGAACGTCTACCCGGTCGAGGTCGAGAACGTACTCATGACCCACCCCGCGGTGCGCGACGTCGCGGTCATCGGTGTGCCCGACCAGAAGTGGGGTGAAGCCGTGAAAGCGGTCGTCGTCGCTGTAGGCGATCCGGACTCAGCGCAGGACTTGGAGGGCGACCTGCTCGCCTATGCCAGACAGCAACTCGCCGGGTACAAGCTGCCCAAATCGGTCGACTTCGTGTGTGAACTTCCCCGCAATCCCACCGGCAAGATTCTCAAACGTCAACTGCGCGAGCCGTACTGGGACCACACTGCTCGACGTATCGGCTGACCTGACCGGCGGGCGCGGTTAGGCGCCCAACCCGCCTTCTGCCCCGGCAACGTCCTGCTCGATCTGCTCGGTTTCCGCCGCCATCCGTTCTGCCGTACCTGCTTGGGGATTGGTGGCATCGCTTGGGCCGCTCTGGGTTCCGCATTCGCTGCCGCTGACCCCTGGTGGACATTTGGCCGCGACGGCCGTACCGGATGTACCCGATGTCTTCG
>CAZOIX010000896.1:0-2276 GCA_964579685.1 uncultured Mycobacterium sp. | reverse complement strand
ATCCGATGTTGTCCGGTGCGATGACACGCATGCCTGAGTCCGCAAGAACGGCAATGACATCGCGATACATGAACGACCATGTGGGCTGGCCGTGCACGAGGACGACGACGGGCCCATCGGAGGGTCCGGCGTCGACGTAGTGCATCCGTACCGGGGGTACGTTCCGGGTTTCGACGTCGAGGTAGTTGGGCGGGAACGGGTAGTCCGGCAAGCTGTCGAATCGCTCGTCGGGTGTTCGCAGGACGTCCATGTCAGCCGGGCGCCGTCCCTGTCAGTCTTCCTTCCGGATCAATCGCTGCAGCGCTTCGCGATCGGGTGCGAGAAGCTCATCGATACGGGCCTGGTTGACGTCGGCGACGATGATCTCGCCGACCTCCTGGTACACATCGCTGAAGATGCCGTGGGACTTCATCTTCTCGGTCTGATAGATGTTGTCCTCGGTGGGCGTCACGTAGTAGACGATCTCTGGTTTGAACCGGTGGATCAGCCAGACGTGGATCAGGTCCATCAGGCGCTTCTGACGCATCTTCTCGGAGAACGTGTTCTGGTCGCGCACGGTCAGAATGTTGCGGCCGTGCCGGTCCTTGATCGGGTCGACGACGACGTTGGCGAGCGGGTCTTCGCCGTCGCCGAGTATCTGGAGGTCGAGGACATCCGACCCGGCGCGACGCGGACGCAGCTGAACCCGAAGGGTCTCGCCGAGCTGATAGTGGTCGCTCCACAACGCCAGCCATTCCTCCAGCAGTTTCTTCGGCACCTCGGTTTGGACAAGGTGCTGATGCTGCGTGGAGCCTTCGCCCATGGCCTTGGTCGTCGCCGTCCGGCCCGACGATGCCGCCAGCGCCGCGTCGCTGCGCGGGCCGCCGACCAAGGTTTGCGGTGTGCGGTAAGGCGATTCGACCAGACGCATCTTGCGCTGCAGCCTGGCCAGCGCCAGCATGCCTTCTTGCCGCAGCGAGGTGGCGAATTCCTCGCAGGCGACGCCGTCGACCTGGTGTCCGCCGTAGGTGATGAAGTTGAAGACGAACCCCATCTTGCCCAGTTCCTCTGGGAAGGCGCGCATCTGGTCGTCGGTCATGCCGGTGGTGTCCCAGTTGAACGACGGGGAGAGGTTGTAGGCGAGCATCTGGTCGGGGTAGACGGCATGGATGGCGTCGGCGAACTGCTTGGCGTCCGCCAGGTCGGCGGTCTTGGTCTCCATCCAGAGGATGTCGGCAAACGGTGCCGCCGCGAGCGATTTGGCGATCGCATACGGTATGCCGCCGCGGATCTGGTAGTAGCCCTCCGGCGTCTTCGCCCTCTCGCAATCCCATGCGACGTCGGCGCCCAGCTCCTTGGCCTTCTGCCGGGCGGTGTACATCGGTGCCGTCGCGGCGAATGTGCGCCAGTCGGCGGCGCTCATGTCCGCCGCCTCGCCCTCACGCTCGCGGAAGTCCAGCAGATCGCCGACGGCTTCACCGTAGGTCTGCAGGCCGGCATCGATCTGCCACGCATCGACGAACTTCGATTCGACCTCGTCGAACAGTGCGTCGACTGAATCGTCGGAGCCGTCCTGCCACCCCTTGGCAGCCTCGGCGATCGCCGCGTGGATGCCGTGGCGCTGCAACCACGTGTCTGCCGTGGCGTACTCACCCTCGGGTAGCGCGTACAGCAGATGCCCGTTGAGCTCGGTGACTCCCGCGTTGTAGAACTGGCGCACCATCGCCAGGAAGCAGGCCTTGTACGACGGGATCTTGAGGTTGGTGACGCCGAGAAGGAACGGCTGGTCGCGTTCGTCGGCGCGGCTGTCGAGCAGGTTGGCGGCTTCGGCGTCCGTACGGGCCACGATGATGCCCGGCACTCCCATGATGTCCAGCTGGAAGCGGGCGGTGTTGAGGCGTTTGATCTGTTCATCGGACGGAACCAGGACCTTGCCGCCTTGGTGGCCGCACTTCTTGGTGCCAGGACGCTGGTCCTCGATGTGGTAGCCGGGTACGCCTGATTCGACGAAGCGGCGAATGAGGTTGCGCACGTGGGGATCACCACCGTGGCCGGTGTCGGCGTCGGCGATGATGAACGGACGGTAGTCGTATGCCGGGGTCGCGGCGCGTTGCTCCTCCGTCATGCGCAGCCGCAGATACTGCTGGTTGCGATCCGCGGTCAGAAGGGCACGCACCAGTCCGGCGGCCTCGTCGGGCACCTGGCTGAGCGGATAGCTGGCCAGATCGGGACCTGGATCCTCGCTGATCGAGCCTTTGGCCGAGGTGGCCCAGCCGCCCAGGTAGATGCCCTCGATA
>CAZOIX010000895.1:0-2278 GCA_964579685.1 uncultured Mycobacterium sp. | reverse complement strand
ATTAGCAGTGAGTCCCATTCGGCCGCTCTGGCACGCCTCCCGACGTTTACCGCCGATCCGACAGAGTACACAGCCGCCATAGCAGCAGGCAAAGCGCACGACAGCGCCCCATAAACTGATCGGGTGACCGCTCGCCTGCGACCCGAACTCGCCGATCTGCCGGCCTACACCCCAGGCAAGACGGTACCGGGGGCGATCAAGATCGCGAGCAACGAGACAGTGTACGGGCCGCTGCCCAGCGTCCGTACCGCGATCGAAACCGCCACCGACACCATCAACCGCTACCCCGACAACGGCTATGTCGAGCTGCGGGAACGGTTGGCCAAGCACGTCGACTTCTCCCCCGAGCACATCTCCGTGGGTTGCGGATCGGTCAGCCTCTGCCAGCAGCTGATCCAGATCACCTCCTCCGTCGGCGACGAAGTGCTCTACGGCTGGCGCAGCTTCGAGATCTACCCGCTGCAGGTCCGCACCGCCGGCGCCACGCCGGTGCAGGTGCCGCTGGCCGATCACACCTACGACCTCGATGCGATGGTTGCCTCCATCACCGACCGCACCCGGCTGATTTTCGTGTGCAACCCGAACAACCCCACCGGTACTGTCGTGGACCCCGAGAAGCTGGTCCGGTTCGTCGAGACGGTCCCGTCGGACATCCTGATCGCCGTGGACGAGGCCTACGTCGAATACATTCGCGACGGAATGCTGCCGGACAGTCTCGGGCTGGTGCGCACACACCGCAACGTCGTTGTGCTGCGCACGTTTTCGAAGGCATACGGGCTGGCCGGATTGCGCATCGGCTACGCGGTCGGCGATCCCGACATCATCACCGCACTGGGCAAGGTCTACGTCCCGTTCACCGCGACCAACGTTTCGCAGGCCGCGGCCATCGCCTCGCTGGACGCGGCCGACGAGTTGCTGGCCCGCACTGACGCGCTGGTGGCCGAACGTGCCCGGGTCACCGACGCTCTACGCGACGCCGGCTACACCGTGCCGCCGTCGCAGGCCAACTTCGTCTGGCTGCCGCTGCCCGGCCGCGCGCAGGAGTACGCCCGCGCCGCCGCCGACAGCCGGATCATCGTGCGGCCCTACGGCGAGGACGGCGTGCGGGTCACGGTCGCCGCGCCGCACGAGAACGACGCCTTCCTCGCGTTCGCCCGCACCTGGAGCTAGTGCCTAGCCCGCTGTTGCCGTGAAGATTGCACTGAGGGCTCTCGCAACGGGCATTTCCACGACCCTGAGCGCAATCTCGCGGCACAGACCTAGGGCCGTCGGCCGGTGTACGCCAGCAGCTTGTCCAGCGACCCTGCGCTTTCGGGCACCTCGATCGGATCGTCGAAGCCGGCGCTGCCGCGGGCCTGCGGGGTGATGATGTTGCGCGCCAGACCCATGACGTAGTCGGACAGCGAATCGGGCGCATCGACCTCACGTCCGACCGCGGCCGCGTAATCCCAAGCGTGAACCAGGAATTCAAGTGACAGGATGCCCGCCATCATCTTCGCCGGCGCCTCGTTCGTCCCGAACGGCACCATTCCGTCCAGACCGCGCCGTTTCCACGCATCCAGTGCCGGCCGTCCGGCGAGCACGACCTGACGCTCGACCGAGTCCGTGCGGTCGCGCTCGGGAAGCTGCGCACCGGCGGCACCACCGAGCACGGTGATCGAGTTCATCAGATGGTCGGTGAGGCCCGCGATGTCGAACTCGCGGCACGGCGTCTGCTTGTCCAGGTCGACCTCGGCGATTCCGTGAAGTACATGGCCCAGCACGGCGAAGGTGGCTTCGGCACATTCGAGTTCGTTTGCAGGCGGCGAATCGGGTCCGGGGCGCAGGTCGTCGGGCATGCCGCCACGCTACGTCCCCCGTGCGCCTATCGTTGCCCAGATGAAGACGCATGTGCGCACGGGGGCTGCGGCGCTGATCCTGATGGGCCTCGCCACCGGGTGCCAGCAGACCACCGAGGGCCAGGTCGCCATGACGACCGAGCCCGGCCCTCCACTGACGTCTGCGCCGACGGCGACGGCGCAGCCGACGATTCCGGGCTTACCCGGCTTCGAAATCCCCGACATCCCGGGGCTCCCCGGGTTTCCCGGCTCCGATGTGCCCGACGTGCCCGCGCCGCCCAACGCGCAGACGATGAAGTGCGAAGAGTTCGCCGATCTCGACGAGGCCACCCAGAAAGCCGTGGTCCGCGCAATCCTCACCGACAATGGCATCACCGATGAGATGGCGGAGATGACAGCGCTGCTCATGGCCGGAGCCATGTGCCAGTTCATGCCGGACC
>CAZOIX010000894.1:0-2281 GCA_964579685.1 uncultured Mycobacterium sp. | reverse complement strand
GCAAGGAGTTCACCGAGCCCGAAATGACCTTCATGCGGCAGGCATTCGAGATCTGCCCGACCGCAGCCGTCATCGCCACCAAGACCGACCTGTATCCGCACTGGCGCAGGATCGTCGAGACCAACCGCGCCCACCTCGACCATGCCGGTCTCTCGACACCGATCATCGCGTCGTCGTCGCTGCTGCGCAGCCACGCCATTTCCCTGAACGACAAGGAACTCAACGAGGAATCCAATTTCCCGGCGATCGTGAAGTTCCTCAGCGAGCAGGTGCTGTCCCGGCAGAACGACCACATTCGCGATCAGGTGGTCGCCGAGATCCGTTCGTCCGCAGAGCATCTGACGCTCAAGGTCAACGCAGAGCTGGCGGCGCTGAACGACCCGGACGTCCGCGACAGGCTCAAGGACGATCTGGAGCGACGTAAGGAGGAAGCCGCCGAGGCGCTGCAGCAGACCGCGCTGTGGCAACAGGTCCTCAACGACGGAATCGCCGACCTCACCGCCGATGTCGACCACGATCTGCGCGGCCGCTTCCGGATCATCGGTCAGCACATCGAGAAGGAGATCGATTCCTGCGACCCGACGCAGCACTGGGCCGAGATCGGCACCGAGTTGGAGAACGCGATCGCCACGGCGGTGGGGGACAACTTCGTCTGGGCCTATCAACGGGCCCGGGTGCTGGCAGACGAGGTGGGTCGCACCTTCTCAGAGGCCGGGCTCGACGCGATCAAGATGCCGCAGATCGACGCGCGCGAGATGGGTGCCAGTCTTGGCGAGATCAAGTCGCTGGCGTCTTTGGAGGCCAAGCCGGTCGGCAAGGTCCGCAAGGTGACGATGGGTATGCAGGGGTCCTACGGTGGCGTGCTGATGTTCGGCATGATGACGTCGTTCGCGGGCCTGGGCATGTTCAATCCGCTGTCCCTCGGTGCGGGTCTGCTGATGGGGCGCAGCGCCTATCGGGAGAACATGGACAACCGCATGACGCGGGTGCGCAACGAGGCGAAGCTGAACACCCGCAGGTTCATCGATGATGTCTCGTTTGTCGTGAACAAGGAATCGCGGGATCGGCTCAAGGGCATCCAGCGCCAACTGCGAGACCATTACCGCGGCATCGCCAACCAGACGACGCGGTCGCTGAACGAATCGCTGCAGGCGACGATCGCCTCGGCGAAACTCGAGGAGAACGAACGCGATACCCGCGTCAAGGAACTCGAACGTCAACTCAACATCCTCAAACAGGTGGCCGACCACGCTGAAGACCTCTGACGTCGAGCTCCTAAGCTGGATACCCGATGAGCACGAGTGACCAGGTGCGCGCGATTCTGGACGGAACCATCCAGGCGTACCGGTCCGACCCCGCCTACGCGCAACGTCCCGACGTGCACAACGAATTGGACCGCATCGGTCGCCGGCTCAACCAGCCGATCCGCATCGCGCTGGCGGGCACCCTCAAGGCCGGCAAGTCAACGCTGGTGAATGCCCTTGTGGGAGAGGACATTGCGCCCACCGATGCCACCGAGGCCACCCGCATCGTCACCTGGTTCCGGCACGGGCCGACACCGAAGGTCACCGCCAACCACAGGGGCGGCCGGCGGTCCAATGTGCCGATCGGCCGCGATGCCGTCGAGGGTGGTCTCACGTTCGACTTCGCCACCCTCGATCCGCAGGACGTCCTCGACCTGGACGTGGAGTGGCCCGCCGCCGAACTGATCGACGCCACGATCATCGACACCCCCGGGACGTCCTCGCTCTCGCGCGACGTCTCCGCGCGCACCCTGGGTCTGCTGGTGCCCGACGACGGTGTTCCGCGTATCGACGCCGTGGTGTTCCTGCTGCGCACCCTCAACGCCGCCGACATCGCGCTGCTCATGCAGATCGGCGAGCTGGTCGGAGGGGCCACCGGGGCGCTCGGGGTGATCGGCGTCGCCTCCCGCGCCGACGAGATCGGTGCGGGCCGCATCGACGCGATGCTGTCGGCCAAGGATGTCGCCGCACGGTTCACCAGCGAAATGGAAAGAACAGGTATCTGCCAGGCGGTGGTGCCGGTGTCAGGGCTGCTCGCGCTGACCGCGCGCACCCTGAGGCAAAGCGAGTTCGTCGCACTGGAGAAACTGGCCGGGGTCGACGCGAAAGAACTGGCCAAGGCGATGCTGTCGGTGGACAGATTCGTCCGCGAGGACAGCGAATTGCCGGTCGACGCGGCCACCCGGGCCGCCCTGCTCGACCGGGTCGGCATGTTCGGGATCAGGATCTCGATCGCCGTGCTGCGCGCCGGTGTCAGC
>CAZOIX010000893.1:0-2282 GCA_964579685.1 uncultured Mycobacterium sp. | reverse complement strand
TGCTAGGTTGCTTGTCGAATGATGCGACGAAAGGGTTGAGCATTGTCGGGAGATTGGGGATCGGTGCTGATCGAGCTCATTCCGCTGGCGTTGGTCGTCGCTCTCTCGCCGTTGTCGATCATCCCCGCGGTGCTCGTCTTGCACACGCCCCATCCACGGCCCACCGGGCTGGCATTCCTTGGCGGCTGGCTGGTCGGGTTGACGGTGTTGACGCTGATCTTCATCGAGTTGTCCAGCCTCGCCGGCGGCCTGGGTAAGAAGCCGCCGGGCTGGGCGTCATGGCTGCGCATCGTCGTCGGCGCCGCGCTCATCGTCTTCGGTATCTACCGATGGCTGAACCGCAACAAGTCCGAGCACACCCCGAAATGGATGCAGAGCCTCTCGAAACTCACGCCCCCTCGGGCGGGGGCCGCCGGATTCGCGCTCACCATCGTCAATCCCAAGGTGCTGTTCATATGTGCGGCAGCGGGTTTGGCGATCGGCACCGCGGGACTGAATTCCTCGCAGATCTGGCTGGCAGAGCTCTGGTACGTCCTGGTCGCGGCTTCGACTGTGGCGCTGCCGATCCTGGCGTACGCGGTGTCGGGTGACCGCCTCGACGAACCGCTGGCGCGACTGAAGGAGTGGATGGAGCGTCAGCACGCGGTCCTGGTCGCGGTGATCCTGGTCGTGATCGGCCTTCTCGTGCTGTACAAGGGAATTCACGGGCTGTAGCGCTCAGGGCAGGCCAAGCTCTGCGGCGTCCGCGGTCAGGTAGCGCGTCACCGTCGGCGCGATGAGCCGCACCACCTCGTCGTCGGACAGTGTCGCCAGCGGCGCGATTCTCATGACATAGCGCAGCACCGCTGCCCCCACCAGCTGACTCGCGGCGAGCATCGCGCGCAGCCTCGCCGCTTCGCCACCGCCGAGCACACCGGACACCGCGGTCAGCACGTAGTTCTGCATGAACGCACGGAAGGCGTCGTGGGCATCGGAGTTCGACGTGGCCGACTGCAGCATCGCCACCATGGTCGGGCCGGTGTCGGGTGCCTCCCAGATCCGCAGGTAGGTCCGCACCATGCGGGTACCGATATCGGGATCGTTGTCGGGACTGCCCGTGAGCGCGGCGACCAGCACAGTGGGATCGACGATCATCCGCAGCGACTCGCGGAACAGATCGGCCTTCGTGCCGAACAGGTACAGCACCATCGACGGATCCACGTGCGCATCCTCGGCGATCGCCCGCAGGGTCGTCTTTTCGTAACCCTCCGCGGCGAATCGCGCCTTGGCCGCGGCCAGGACCGCCTCCCGGGAGACCGGATCCCCCTGGCGACGCCCACGCCGCTTCGTCGTCTTCGCTGGTGACGGCATATTTGCACGTTATCATTTCATTAGTTGTTGAAATAATGACAGCCGCGCGATACGCTCGGCGGACAATAATTCAACGACTAATGAAAAGAGTCGGCCGATGGTCACGGACACCGCGCTCCGGCATCCTCACGCAGCACCCGTGCACGAACCTCCGGCAGCGATCCGGGCCACCGGCCTGCTCGCGGTACTCCTGGTCGCCGTGGCCCTCGTCGCCATCGCGTTCGCCCTGCCGGCAACCCGCACCGCGCCACACGCGGTCCCGATTGGTGCCGCCGGCCCTGAGTCGGCCAGCGGCCAGGTCGCCGCCACCCTGGAGAAACGGGCACCGGGCGCCTTCGCCATCACCTACTACCCGGGCGAGTCCACCTTGCGGGAGGCCATCCGCCACCGTGACGTCTACGGCGGCATCGCATTTGGTCCCGACGGACGACGCCTTCTGATCGCCACCGGCGCGAGTCCGATCGTGGCACAGATGCTCACCCAAATCGGGAGTGGCATCGCCCAGCAGGCGGGCACACCGTTGGACATCGAGGACATGGCCCCGCCGACCGCGGACGATCCACGCGGCGCAGGCCTGGCCGCGTCGGCGCTGCCGATCACCCTGGCCGGCCTGCTGCCCGCGATCGTTCTGGTCTTCGCGCTCACACGCGAGGCATGGACCCGATTCGCGGCGGTGGTGATCTTCGCCGGCGTCGCGGGTGTGTCGATTGCGGCCCTGCTGCGCTTCGTGCTCGGCTCGATCGACGCGAACTTCTGGGGCGTCGCAGGCGGTTTGACGCTGGGTGTGCTCGCTTCCGGGTTGACCATGCTGGGTCTCGGCTCGCTGTTCGGCCGAATCGGCCTCGCGCTGGGCGCGGCGGCCGCCCTGCTCATCGGCAACCCGCTGTCGGGGCTCACCAGCGCCCCGGAGATGCTGCCGACCGGCTGGGGTC
>CAZOIX010000892.1:0-2283 GCA_964579685.1 uncultured Mycobacterium sp. | reverse complement strand
GTCGGGGCGGGCGCCATCAACGCGCTCGTCGGATCGGGCACGCTGATCACGTTCCCCACCCTGGTCGCGCTGGGCTATCCGCCGGTTACCTCGACGATGTCCAACGCCATCGGCCTGGTCGCGGGAAGTGCGTCGGGAACGTGGGGCTACCGACGCGAGCTGCGCGGCCAGTGGAATCGGTTGAAGTGGCAGCTGCCGGCCTCCCTCATCGGCGCGGGGATCGGCGCGTGGCTGCTGCTGCACCTGCCGGAGAAGGTGTTCACGCAGATCGTGCCGGTGCTGATGATCGTGGCACTGGTGTTGGTGGTGGTCGGACCGCGCATCCAGGACTGGGCACGACGACGGGCCGAGGCCGCAGGTAAATCGGCAGAACATATGACACCACGCAAGATGGTGATGCTCGTCTTCTTGACGTTCACGATCGGCGTGTACGGCGGATACTTCACCGCTGCACAGGGAATCTTGCTGATCGCCATGATGGGCGCCTTGCTTCCGGAAAGCATGCAGCGGATGAACGCCGCCAAGAATCTACTGTCATTGGTAGTGAATATCGTTGCGGCGCTGGCCTATACGCTTGTCGCGTTTGACCGGGTCAGCTGGCTGGCCGCCGGTCTGATCGCGGCGGGCTCGCTGATCGGCGGATTCCTCGGCGCGCACTACGGCCGGCGCTTGTCGCCGACGGCCCTGCGCGCGGCGGTCGTTGTGGTCGGTCTGATCGGATTGTGGCGGTTGCTGACGATCTAGAAGCGCGTGCGTTTTTCTTCCTGCGTTACGACGGCGTCGATGTCTTTGAGCCTTTCCATCGAGGAGACCGCGCGACGGGTCCGATAGTTGCGTGAAAGCAGGTCCCGGTGGCGATGCACGAAATCCCAGTAGCCGGCGGTGAAGGGACATGCGTCGTCTCCGAGTCGCTGCTTGGGGTCGTAGGCGCAGTCGCCGCAGTGGTCGCTCATCTTGTTGATGTAGGCACCGCCGGCGGCATACGGCTTGGTGGCGAGCTTGCCGCCGTCGGCGTGCTGGCTCATGCCGATGACGTTGGTGGGCATGACCCACCGGAAGCCGTCGACATAGGCGGTCGCGAACCAGTCGGTCAACTGGCGTGGTGAATATCCGCGCTGCAGAGCGTGATTGCCCAGCACCATGAGTCGCTGGATGTGATGGGTCCAGCCGCGGTCCCGTACTCCGGCCAGCGCGCTCCGTAGGCACTCGGCGGTGACGTCGTCGGCGTCAAGGGTCTTCCACCAGTCCGGCAGCGGTGAGTGTGCCGCAAGTTCGTTGTTGCGCAGGTAGGACGGACCGAAATGCCAATACAGATGCCACATGTATTCGCGCCAGCCGAGGATCTGACGGACGAATCCCTCGACCGCGGCGAGGGGAGCGTTGTCGATGCGATACGCGTCCTCGGCGGCGTGGACGGCGTCAAGGGGATGCAGCACACCGAGATTGAGCGGTACCGACAGCAGGGAGTGCGACATCGCCCAGTCCTGACCCATGATCGCGTCTTCGTACTTACCGAAGAGGGCGAGGCGGTGGTCGATGAATCGGGTCAATGCCCGTTTGGCTTCTGCGGGTGTGACGGCGAACAGTCGCGGCCCGTCGACACCGACGGTGGTGAGATCCATGCGGTCGAGATCGGCGCGGACGTGCTCTTCGATGTCGTCCTCGCGTGGCTGGTAGGGCTTCGGAGCGCCGAGGGTGTCTTGCTTCTTCGGTGGGGGCTCGCGGTTGTCCTCGTCGAAGTTCCAGCGGTTCCCGACCGGGTCGGGTCCGTTCATCAAGACATCGAAGCGGCGGCGTTGATCGCGATAGAAGTCCTCCATGCGGAAGCGTGTGCGTTCTTGAGCCCATGTGGCGAACTCGCTGCGGGGGAGTGCGAACGTCGGCGTGGGGAGAACGTCGGCGACGAGGTTCTGTTTTCGGAGACGGTGCACGAACCTCTCGGCGGCGTGCGAGGTGGGCTCGTGGACCAGAACGGGACGCCCGTACCGTTCCAGGGCGTCGGTGTAGGTGTCGGCCTTCAGCAGGGTGGCGCGGTCACCCAGGTCGCGCTCGGCGTGGCGCAGTGCCGACAGCACCAGATGCAGCTTCTGGCGGTGGTAGGGCCGGCGCCGCAACGCCGAGGTGGCCTCGACGAGCAGGATCTCGCGGTGGGAGTGCTCGCCGCCGTAGACCGCGGGTCCGAGCTGGTCAGCGAAGAGCCACAATGGGGTGTCATCGCGGGTGGTCACGACCGTGGGGGTACCCCGCGGCGGTTGGGTTCGCACACAGGTGCTGAGGTAGGCT
>CAZOIX010000891.1:0-2284 GCA_964579685.1 uncultured Mycobacterium sp. | reverse complement strand
TCTTTATGTAGCCCTCGACCCGCTCGCGCTGCTTCTCGGAGATCAGCGGGCCGATCGCGGCGTTCGGGTCATCGGGCAGGCCGACCGGCATGGCCGAGATGAAGTTCGCGATCTTCTCGACGACCTCGTCGTAGCGGGAGCGCGGCGCCAGGATGCGCGTCTGGGCGACGCACGCCTGACCGCTGTTCATCACGCCGGAGAACCCGAGCATGGGAAGCGTGGAGTCCAGATCGGCGTCCTCGAGGATGATCGCCGCTGACTTGCCGCCCAATTCGAGGGTGCACGGCTTCAGCTTCTCGGCCGCGATCTTGGCGATCTCCTTGCCGACGGCCGAGCTGCCGGTGAACGTGAACTTGTCGAGCTCGGGGTTCGACGTCAGGGCGCGCCCGGTCTCGGGTCCGCCGGGCACGATCGACAGCACGCCCTCGGGCAGGCCCGCCTCGGCGAAGATCTCCGCCATCGCGAACACCGACAGCGGAGTCTCCGCGGCGGGCTTCAGGACCACGGTGCAGCCCGCCCGGAAGGCCGGGCCGAGCTTGTTGGCCGCCAGGAAGAACGGAACGTTCCACGCGGTGACGGCGCCGACCACACCGATGGGCTCCCGCACCACCAGGGTCTGGCCGTAGACGCCGTCGCGGATGTCCTTCCAGTGAAACTTGTCGGCCGCCCCTGCGTAGTACTGGAACGCCGACATGGCGGCGCCGTACTGCATCATGTCGACGATCGTCTGCGGCTGACCCGTCTCGGCGGCGAGCAGATACTTCAGCTCGTCGGCGCGCTCCTCCATGCCCTTGATGGCGGCGGCGAGGATCGCGGCGCGTTCCTGTGGCTTCATGTGCGGCCACGGCCCCTCGTCGAAGGCCTTCCGCGCGGCCGCGCATGCGGCGTTGACGTCGGCCTCGGTGGCCAGGGGCACCTTGCCCACCAGTTCGCCGGTGGCGGGGGAGTGCACCTCGATGACCTCCGAGGAGGCCGGCTCGACCCACTTGCCACCGATGAAGAGCTTGTCCCACTCGGTCTTGAACGCCACGGTCTGTGTCATGACCGTCACACTACCTACGAACCCACGAAAGTAGAACCTGTTGCAGTCGGTGGCCGCAGGACCAGCACCACGTTGCTGACCAGGAATTCCCGCAGTAGCGGTATCCGCACCATCCACCACGCCCATCGTGGGTGGTAGCGAGGGAATGCGGCGATCAGCGCACCGGTGGCCGATGCCCACTGCAACCCGTCGGCAGCCGAGATCGCGAACAGTGACGAGCCGTAGTTGTTCTTCGGCGGATGGCCGTGGGTTCTGGTGTACCGCTCGGCGGCGCGCTTCCCGCCGAGGTAGTGCCACCACCCCGTTTCGTGCCCGCCGAACGGACCCAGCCAGACCGTGTAGGACAGCAGCGCCAGCCCGCCGGGTTTGGTGACGCGCAGCATTTCGTTGCCGAGCTGCCACGGCCCCGACACATGTTCGGCGACATTGGAGGAGAGGCAGACGTCGACGCTGTCGTCGGCGAAGGGCAGCGCCGTGCCCGACGCGCGCACGTAGCTGGCGGTGCCGTCGTTCGCCGAGGGCCCGGCGTGCATCTCGGCCGGGTCGGGCTCGACCCCGATATACGTGAAGCCCGCGCGGGCGAATGCCTCGGCGAAGTAACCGGGCCCACCACCGACGTCGAGCAGCGTGTGCCCGATGGGGGTGTCGTGATCGTCCGCGCGCCACAGGTCGGTCACCAATGTCGCGGTGTCCTCGGCCAGCGCACCGTAGAAGCGGGCCGGATCGGGTTGCTCGAAGCGGAATTCCCGCAGCAGCCGCAGCGACCGCGACAGCGTTGCCCTACGGGCGAAGAGGTGAGTGGCGGCCGGCGATGAGCCGCTTGCGCGAAGAGCAGCGGGCACAGAGGAACAGTAGCCAGCGGCTAGGGTGAACGGGATGTCTGACCAAGGTGTGCGCTCCGTGCTGCTGTTGTGCTGGCGCGACACCGGCCACCCCCAGGGGGGCGGAAGCGAGACCTACCTGCAGCGGATCGGGGCACAACTCGCCGCGTCGGGTGTGGCGGTGACCCTGCGGACCGCGCGCTATCCGGGTGCGGCGCGCCGCGAGGTCGTCGACGGGGTGCGGGTGAGCCGAGGTGGTGGCTCCTACTCCATCTACATCTGGGCGGGGCTGTCCATGGTGCTCGCCCGCATCGGACTCGGTCCGCTGCGCAGTGTCCGCCCCGACGTGGTGATCGACTCGCAGAACGGGATTCCGTTCCTGGCGCGCCTGGCCTACGGTCGCCGCGTCGCCGTACTCGTA
>CAZOIX010000890.1:0-2292 GCA_964579685.1 uncultured Mycobacterium sp. | reverse complement strand
TCGACCCGTCCACGACCCCAGCTACACCAACCGCCACACATTTCGCAACAGCCACATGGCAATCACGTTCAACCACACCATCGTCGCCGCGAAGGATCGAGAAGAATCGGCGAAGTTCTTCACTGACCTCTTCGGCCTGCCGCCCGCCAAGGAGTTCGGTCCATTCCTGGCCGTCGCACTCAACCACGGGGCCAGCCTGGACTACGCCCAGTCCGCACCCGACGAGGACATCAGCCCGCAGCACTACGCGTTCCTCGTGTCCGAGGACGAGTTCGACGCCATCTACGGACGCATCCGCGAGCGCGGAATGCAGCACTGGGCGGACCCCAGAGGTAGCCGCCCCGGCGAGATCAACCACAACGACGGCGGGCGAGGAGTGTACTTCCGCGATCCCGGTGGCCACTACCTCGAGATCATCACCCGTCCTTACGGATCGGGCGGGGGCTGACCCGCGCCGCGAGCACATCCACACCGTCACCACTCAGGGCGGGCAGCATTCGCGCCCGGTTGCCCAGCACGGAAACCAGGTCGGCGGCGCGGCCCTCGACCAACGGTCCCTCCTCGCCGTGTGTCCAGTCGACATCGGTGGCGCGCAGCCGGAGTCCTCGGCTGTTGCGGAACGCGGGCACAAACGGATTGGGTAGCGCCACTTGGGTGTTGAGTACCGCCGCCAATGCTGTGCCGGGAATCTGCGGCACACGGTCGACGGCGAACAGGATATCGAGTTCGTGCGTGATGTGATCGCCCAGTAGCAGTCGCCGCGGAAAGATCCGCCCCAGCCCGCGGGGCCGGTACACCAACCGCCCGAACTCGTCGAGCAGTTCGACGGGACTGCGTGATTCGGCGAGCACCCTCGCCATCGCGGCGTTGGCGCGGTCGAATGACCGGCCGTGGCAAGCTATCTCGCGCATGGTGACAACGATCCCCGCGCGGTAGCCGATGACGAGATGTGCGAGCACCTCGTGGTTGGACCACTCCTGGCACAGGCTCGGATGCGCCCATTCGTCGGCATCGAGGTCGGCGGCCATGGCACGGAACCGAACGTCGTTGCTGCGCAGCATGTCACGCACCGACATTGAGATGCTCCTGCAGGAAGGCGGTCTGGTCGGCGAGAACTCCGCTGACGAGCGGCGGGTGATAGATGGCGAAGTGGTCCGAATCGTAATGGCGCGCAACACCGAGAGGGGCCCGGCGTGCGACGAGTTCGGCGTAGCGGGGATCCATCAGATTCTCGCGATCGCAGACGCACACCAGCAGTGGCGCCGTGACGTTGCGGGCTTGGCGCAGTGCCGATGTCGCCACCATGGCGATCGCATCCGTGGCGGCGATGCGGTTGTCGAACCGCCCACCGGGCGGCACCGTGGAGTTCCAGCCTGCCTCGGCACCTTCGACGGTGACCATCGCGAATCCCCCCGGCGGTCCCACGATCGGGACGTAGCGGCGGCCACGCCGCGCCGCGGTGCGCAGCAGGTCCTCGGCGATCGCCGGCGTGAGCCGAAGCGACGAGAACCGCCCGAGTCGGCGGGCCGCGCCTGGCCCATGAACGATCGGGCACTGTACGACGGCGACGGCGATGTCGTCCCGTCCCGCAGCGACCCGGATCACGTTCATTGCCCCCAAGCTGGTTCCCCACAGCCCGATCCGCGCGCTGTCGATATCTGCTCGGGCCCCGAGATAGGCGATGGCCGCGGACACGTCGCGGCGTTGGTGACGCGTCGCGATGTGTTGTCGCGGTTGGCCGTCGGATGCGCCGGTGTTTCGGTAGTCGAATGCCAGGGTGGCTATTCGCGCCGCGGCGAAGTGTTGTTCGTAGGTCTCCAGCATCATGTCGTGCGTCGCGCCCAGGCCATGGACCAGCACCACCGCCGGGTGTGGTCCGGCGCCCGGGGGAAGCGTCAACCACGCCGCACACCGGGTGCCTTGCGAAGGAAAGTCCACACGTTCGGTCGGAATCGTCGCCGTCATTGCCCGCTCCTTATAAGTACGTTGTACGTAAAGCTACACTGCTTCACGTACGCCGTACTTGTCAAGGCGCGGTGCCGCAAGGGAGGTCAGAAAAGATGCGCGCACGGTTCACCACCGAGGAAATCGCCGCCGCGGCGTTGGGCATTGTCGACGACGCCGGGCTGGGCGGATTGAGCATGCGCGCACTTGCCGCCGAGCTGGGCACCGGGCCGATGACCGTGTACAACTACGTGCCCGACAAGGAGGGACTGGAGGAGCTGGTCGTTTCCGCCGTTGTCGCCGAGGTGCAAGTGCCTGAACCGACCGCAGACTGGGTCGACGACGTGT
>CAZOIX010000889.1:0-2295 GCA_964579685.1 uncultured Mycobacterium sp. | reverse complement strand
TCCGCGCATCGCCGCCGTGGTCCGCGGTCGCTGCGGCGAACGCCGCAGAGACCGCGGTCGCGACCGCATCGTCGCGGTCGCGGAAGTGTTGGTAGAAGACCTGGCGGCTGACACCGGCGCGGGCGACGATGTCGCCGACCGTCAACGCATCGACCGGCCCTTCGTGGGCGAGTGCAAACGCCGCCGCGCGCAAGCGGGCGCGGACCCGTTCGGCCCGGGGATCGGAACTGAGGGCTCTCGCTGCCATATCCCGAGCGTAGGCGATTTCGTAGACAATTGACCACGAAAACTTAGGTAATCTACGACAGATCGTGGGCCCAGGTGTGACGGCCGCGACAATGGATGTGTGAACCGTGGCCACCGCGAAGCGAGGGGGTGCCACGACAGAGGTGAGAGGCTGCGACGCGCCGCACGCTGCCGTCGTTCGACACGCCGATCTTGATCCCACAAACGACACCAAATCTATTGGCGGTCATGTAGATGTATAACCGCCGGTCAGCCTCGACCGGGCAGCTCTCCGAGAGGAATTCCATGGATATCGCGCGCTTGTCCGCCACGAGCTTGGCCGTCGCGGCTCTGGTCATCGGTGTCACCGCATCCGGCTGCAGCAAGGGCGACGACTCGACGTCGGAGTCGTCGACCACCTCGTCGAGCACCTCCGCCGCGGCCACATCGTCGGAGGAGAGCACGACGGAGGAGACCAGCGCACCGGCGGCGGAACCGACCGACTACGGCTCGCTTCTCGTGCCCGCCGCCGATATGGGCGAGGACACCCAGACTCCTGGCGGTGTGCAGCTGAATCCGGGTGGCAATCCCGGTGCCGCCCAGGTTTATGCAAGTCCGGACGGCAAACAGCAGATCATCGACACCATCCTGGTCTTCCCCGACGTCGCCGCGGCTGACTCGAACTTCCAGAGCAACTCGGCGACCATGAACGAGGTGACCACCGGTGCGCCGGAGCCGGCCGACATCGGTGACCAGGCAGTGATTGCCATGGGCACATCGCCCGACGGAAGCAAATCGGTGACCGCCGTCTTGTTCAGCCAGGGCAGGGCGTTGGTGTCGATGAACTTCGAGGGCGCACTCGACGACGCCGCTCCGGCCGACGTCGCGACCGCTGTCGCCCAAAAGCAGGCCGCGCTCATCGAAGAAAACCTGCCGGCCGAGTAGCCGGCGCGACATCGTCGCGGGTCAGTGGCCCGCGACGATGTCGGATTCGTCGATTTCGACCGGATCGTTGGCGCCCGGCAGCACCGAGTACGCGATGCAGACGACTCCGAAGAACGCGTAGCCGAGCGCGACCGCCGGGCTGGCCGCCCAGGCCACCTCGGGTGCGTGGATGAGCCCGATGAACGAGAGCACCGCGCCGACGGCCGAGGCGGCGGCCGCATAGCGGAACTTCTTTTCGAGGATGAACGTCACCATCGTGCCGAGGATCAGACCCACCAGCACCGCACCCTCACCGAGGGTCTTGAGCCCTTCGTAGACCACTCCGGCGCCGTTGAGTGCGTCCATGCCGACTTCGGCCGCCGACGTACCCGCGGCGTTCAGTGCGTTGTCGATGAGGCCGTGCGCCCATTGGGCGAGGTTGGGCAGGATCGCGGCGACCACGGCAATCGCATGCAGCCGAGGCACTGCCTGGAATGCCTGAGCGCCGATCAGCAGACCGATGTAGAGCAGGATCGGCACGATCGCGGGTACGGGCAACAGCGCGTCCAGCACGCCGAAAAGTCCTAGGAAACAGAGGATCCCGATCACGACACCGCTGGCCAGCGAGTAGCCCGCCCGGCCGCCTGCGTCCTTCCAGCCAGGGTGGCCGATGTAGACCGCGGGCGGGAACGGTGAGCCGAATGCCGAGCCGATGACCGCCCCCGCGCCGTCGGCGAGCAACACGCTGCGCAAGTTGAAGTTGTCGCCCGCCGCGGCAGCGCTCTCCACATTGCTCATCGCCTCGGTGAAGTTGTAGACCCCCAGCGGAATCGCGGTGCCGAGTAGGGGAGCAAGGTCGGCGAGTCCGTTGAAGAGCAGGTTGATTCGCAGATCTGGGATACCGATGGCGATGTCGGAAACGGCTTGTCCGACATCGGGTGCCGACATATAGCCGCCCGCCCATCCGATCGCGGTGCCGACCAGCAGTGCCGCCAGTCCCACCGGAATGTTGCCCGGCAACTTCACGTCGGTGAAGAACCCGATGAGGATGATGGCCATGACCGGCAGGCCGATCCAGGCGACTTCCCACATCTGTGCGGCGGGTCGCATCGAGATGAACGTGATGGAGATGCCGGCCAGGGTGCC
>CAZOIX010000888.1:0-2301 GCA_964579685.1 uncultured Mycobacterium sp. | reverse complement strand
CTCACCGTCACCGAGATCGCCCGTGCCCTGCTGCAGTCCGAGGCGGCGGTCGGTCAACGGATCACGCGGGCCAAGAACAAGATTCGCCACGCCAACATCCCGCTGCGGGTGCCGCCGCCCGAACTTCTGCCTGACCGCACGCCCCACGTGCTCGCCTGCATCTACTCGGTGTTCACCGAGGGGTACTGGTCGACGGGGGGACCGTCGGCGATCCGGGACGAGTTGTGCGATGAGGCGGTTCGCCTGGCAGGCGAGGTGTGCTCGTTGCTGCCGGACGCGCGCGAGGGGCGTGCGCTGGCAGCTTTGGTGCTGCTGCACGATTCGCGACGGCAGACCCGCGTCGACGCCGCCGGCGCGCTCGTGCCGCTCGACGAGCAGGACCGCGGCCGCTGGGACCGCGCCCGCATCGCCCGCGGGCTCGATCGGCTGCGGGAGGCTGCCGGGGCCACCGGCCCGTATCTGCCTCAAGCGGTGATCGCTGCCGCGCATGCGACGGCGCCGCGCTGGCAGGACACCGACTGGACCACCATCTGCATCGCATACGACAGGCTGATCGCCATCACCGACTCCCCCGTGGCCCGGGCCAACCGGGCCCTTGCGGTCGGGTTCCGCGACGGCTTCGACGCCGGCCTGGCCGCGCTGGACGACGTCGCCGACGATCCGAGGCTGGACAGGTCGAACACCGTCGCGTCGATTCGCGCCGATCTGCTACGGCGCGCGGGCCGCCGCGTCGAGGCGCGGCAGTGGTACCTACTGGCGTTGGATCGCGCAGGCTCGGATCCGGCACGACAGTTCCTCCGCCGGCGCCTCGGCGAATGCGGCGGTACGGGTCCGTCCGACTGAAGCCGGCTGATGGGGAGAGCGCGTGCCGACCGGCGGGCTGATCAGGCCTCGGTGAAGTTGCGGGTGACCGCCGGATCGACCGGGATGCCCGGGCCGGTCGTCGTCGACACGACCACCTTCTTGAGGTAGCGCCCCTTCGAGGACGACGGCTTGGCGCGCAGGATCTCGTCGAGCGCGGCGCCGTAGTTCTCGGCCAGCTGCTTCTCGTCGAACGACGCCTTGCCGATCACGAAGTGCACGTTCGCCTGCTTGTCGACGCGGAAGTTGATCTTGCCGCCCTTGATGTCGGACACGGCCTTCGCGACGTCCGGAGTGACGGTGCCGGTCTTGGGGTTCGGCATCAGGCCACGCGGGCCCAGCACGCGGGCGATCTTGCCGACCTTGGCCATCTGGTCCGGCGTCGCAATCGCGGCGTCGAAGTCCAGGAAGCCGCCCTGGATCTTCTCGATCAGGTCGTCGCTACCCACCTCGTCGGCGCCTGCGGCCAGCGCCGCCTCAGCCTTGTCGCCGACCGCGAAAACCACGACGCGTGCGGTCTTTCCGGTGCCGTTGGGCAGGTTCACCGTGCCGCGCACCAGCTGGTCGGCCTTGCGCGGGTCAACGCCCAGCCGGATGGCGACCTCGACGGTGGCGTCCTGCTTCTTCGACGACGTGTCCTTGGCGAGGCGCACGGCCTCCAGCGGGGAGTACAGGTTGTCCTTGTCGACCTTCTCGGCCGCTTCGCGGTATGCCTTGCTGTTCTTGCTCATTGGTGTCTCCTAGTTGATGAGTTGTGGTTTGTGCGAGCCGAAGCTGGCTCTCCCACGGGAATCGACCGAACTACTCGACCGTGATCCCCATCGACCGGGCGGTGCCGGCGATGATCTTGGACGCCGCGTCGATGTCGTTGGCGTTCAAGTCTTCCTTCTTGGTCTCGGCGATCTCACGCACCTGATCCCAGGTCACCTTCGCGACCTTGGTGGTGTGCGGGGTGCCGGAACCCTTCTGCACGCCGGCAGCCTTCAGCAGCAGCTTGGCGGCGGGCGGGGTCTTCAGCGCGAACGTGAAGCTGCGGTCCTCGTAGACGGTGATCTCCACGGGGATGACGTTGCCGCGCTGGCTCTCCGTCGCGGCGTTGTACGCCTTGCAGAACTCCATGATGTTGACACCGTGCTGGCCCAGCGCCGGACCCACGGGCGGGGCGGGGTTGGCCTGCCCGGCCTGAATCTGGAGCTTGATCAGCCCGATGACTTTCTTCTTCGGGGCCATACTCGTTTCCTTTCTCTGCGATTTCGGTGCGCATACGGTCGCTCAGCGAGCGTTAGCGCACCGAAATCGCTACTACTAGATCTTGGCGACCTGGTTGAAGGTCAGTTCCACAGGTGTTTCGCGGCCGAAGATGGACACCAGCACCTTGAGCTTCTGTTGTTCGGCGTTTACCTCGCTGATCGAGGCGGTCAACGTCGCGAACGGACCATC
>CAZOIX010000887.1:0-2304 GCA_964579685.1 uncultured Mycobacterium sp. | reverse complement strand
GACTCAGGCCGCTGCGGAGAAACTCGGAGGGGCCGACGTCGCCCGTGCGGTGCGGTGCGACGTGACGAGCTCCGACCAGGTCGATGCATTGGTGGCCGCCGCGGTAGATGGCTTCGGTGGGCTCGACATCATGGTCAACAACGCCGGTATCACCCGTGACGCGACACTACGCAAGATGACCGAGGAGCAGTTCGATCAGGTCATCGCCGTGCACCTGAAGGGCACGTGGAACGGGACGAAGACCGCGGCGGCCATCATGCGCGAGAACAAGCGCGGCGCGATCGTCAACATGTCGTCGATCTCGGGCAAGGTCGGTCTCATCGGCCAGACCAACTACTCGGCGGCCAAGGCGGGCATCGTCGGTATGACGAAGGCCGCGGCCAAGGAGCTGGCCCATCTCGGAGTACGGGTCAACGCGATCCAGCCGGGACTCATCAGATCCGCGATGACCGAGGCCATGCCCCAACACATCTGGGACCAGAAGTTGGCCGAGGTGCCGATGGGCCGCGCCGGCGAACCGGCCGAGGTGGCCAAGGTCGCGCTGTTCCTCGCCAGCGATCTGTCGTCGTACATGACCGGCACGGTTCTCGAGGTCACGGGAGGGCGGCACGTATGAGTCGCGAGGTTGTCATCTGTGAACCGGTGCGCACGCCGATCGGTCGCTACGGCGGCATGTTCATGTCGCTGACCGCGGTGGAACTCGGAGTCGCCGCGCTCAAGGGATTGCTGGACCGCACCGGGATCGACCCCGCCGCAGTGCAAGACGTCATCCTCGGGCACTGCTATCCGAGCAGCGAGGCGCCGGCCATCGGCCGCGTCGTGGCGCTCGATGCCGGTCTCCCCGTGACCGTGCCCGGTATGCAGGTCGACCGCAGATGCGGCTCTGGTCTGCAGGCCGTGATCCAGGCGTGTCTGCAGGTCGCCAACGGCGACAACGACGTCGTCGTCGCCGGTGGTGCCGAGAGCATGAGCAACGTGACCTTCTATTCGACCGATATGCGTTGGGGCGGAGCCCGATCCGGTGTCCAGGTGCACGACGCGCTGGCGCGTGGGCGCACGACGGCGGGCGGACGGCGCTACCCCGTGCCCGGCGGCATGCTGGAGACGGCGGAGAACCTGCGCAAGCAGTACTCGATCTCACGGCAGGAGCAGGACGAGCTGGCGGTGGCGTCACATCAGCGGGCGGTCGCCGCGCAGAAGGACGGCATCCTTGCCGAGGAGATCATCCCCGTCGTCGTCCGCACCCGCCAGGGGGAGGAGCTCATCGACACCGACGAACATCCTCGTGCCGACACCACGCTGGAGTCGCTGGCGAAGCTGAAACCTGTGCTGCACAAGAGCGATTCCGAGGCGACCGTGACGGCGGGCAATGCGAGTGGACAGAATGATGCCGCATCCATGTGCATCGTCACCACGCCCGAGAAGGCCGACGAACTCGGGCTGACGCCACTCGTGAAGCCGGTGGCGTGGGGATCGGCCGGCGTGGCGCCCAACATCATGGGTATCGGACCCGTGCCCGCGACCGAGGTGGCACTGGCGAAGGCGGGACTGTCGCTGAGCGACATCGATCTGATCGAGCTCAACGAGGCGTTCGCCGCTCAGGCCCTTGCGGTGATGCGGGCGTGGGCGTTCACCGCCGCAGATCATGACCGGACCAACGTGCACGGCTCCGGAATCTCGCTGGGTCATCCGGTCGGCGCCACCGGTGGGCGGATGTTGGCGACACTGGCTCGCGAATTGAATCGCCGCGGCGCGCGCTACGGGTTGGAGACGATGTGCATCGGCGGCGGGCAGGGCCTTGCGGCGGTCTTCGAGCGGGTGTCGGCATGACCAGGCTTGCGCAGACGCTCGGACTGACCGAGTTCCAGACCGAAATCATCGCCAACGTACGGCAATTCGTCGACAAGGAGATCATTCCCGCGGCCCAGGAACTCGAGCATGCGGACACCTATCCGCAGGCCATCGTCGACCAGATGCGGGATATGGGTCTGTTCGGTCTGATGATCCCCGAGGAGTACGGCGGATTGGGGGAGTCGCTTCTCACCTATGCGCTGTGCGTCGAGGAGCTCGCACGCGGGTGGATGAGCGTCTCCGGGGTGATCAACACGCACTTCATCGTCGCGTACATGATCCGCCAGCACGGTACCGACGCGCAAAAGCAGCACTACCTGCCGCGGATGGCGACCGGTGACACGCGCGGCGCGTTCTCGATGTCCGAACCCGAGCTGGGATCCGACGTCGCGGCGATCCGCACCAGGGGCAAGCGCAACGACGACGGTACCTACACCATCGACGGCCAGAAGA
>CAZOIX010000886.1:0-2305 GCA_964579685.1 uncultured Mycobacterium sp. | reverse complement strand
GACCGTGAAGCCGAACACCCTGCCCCTCGACGAGTCCACCGGCAGGTAGCGGCTGAAGTCGGCGGCGTAGCTCGCCCAGGACACGGCCAGGCTGAAAGCAATGGTCACCTCGAGCACGAACGCGCCGGCAAGGTCGGCCCCCGACACCAGTGCCGGTGTGACGATCTGATGTCCACCGACGAGTTTCACCGCGAAGACGACGAACGTTGCGAAGAGCACCACACTCAGGACCGCCTCGACCCGGTGAATCAGTTCGTAGCCGAAGAAGCCGACCGCGCCCTGCACCCCGAGCGTGATCAGCACCGCCGCCCAGAACGGGATACCGAGCAGCGCGGCCAACGCCTCACCCCCGAACAATCCGACCAGCGCGGTCCACGCGATCGACGAGAGCCATTGCAGGACACCGGGAACCACCACAGCTCCACCGAACGCCATCCGTGAGTTCGGCAGCTGACCGGTGCCGGTACGCGGACCCCAGGTGGACAGGTAGCCGACGATGGCGGAGCCGAGAACGGTCCCGATCACCATCGCCAACAGTCCCAGCCAGAACCCCAGCCCGAGCACGATTGCCAGCGTGCCGCTGAACATGCCCGCGACGTTCACCTGCGGGGCGAACCACACCGTGAACAGCCGTCCGGGCGTGCCGTATCGCTGGTCCTCCCCGATGGGCGCGATGCCATGCGTCTCGACCGACAGATCCCCTGCCCGCGCGGGACGGTGACCGCTGAAAGTCGATTCCGTCAGCGCGCTTTTGGGTGCTTGGTTCGACATGGGTTTCATTCGACCATGACGGCCGGTCATCGGTTCGCGCAGCCGGAGGAACATAATCGGTCAGGGAACTCAAGATGGGCTAACGATCGGAGTGGTGCGTGGTCGAGACCGATCCGACGCGGTCGTCCACGTCCAGCGATGGGAGCGGGCGGCAAAGAGTCCTGGTGGCGGCGTTGGGCATCGTCGTGCTGACGGTCGCGGTGCTGCAGACCGCCGTGGTGCCTGTCCTGGGCATCATCGCCGACCAGCTGCAGGCTTCCGACGTCGGCGTCAGCTGGGCGGTCACCGCCAACCTGCTGGCCGCGATCGCGGCGACACCGCTGCTGGGCCGACTCGCCGACCTGCACAGCAAGAAGCCCGTCCTGCTGAGCGTGCTCGCCATCGTGCTCCTCGGCTCACTGCTCGCGGCGACCACGTCGTCGTTGCCGCTACTCATCGTCGGCCGGGTCCTGCAGGCAGCCTCCTACGCCTTGTACCCGGTCGGCATCGCGATCCTGCGCGAGGAGCTGCCCGAAGACCGGCTGATGTCGGCGATGGCGGTGTTGTCGGGCACGCTGGGCTTTGGCGGCGGCACCGGTCTCGTCGTCGTGGGGTTGTTGATGAGCGGCAACGCGGGATACCACCGGGTGTTCTGGCTGACGACCGTGTTCACCGCCGTCGTCATGGTGATCGCGGTGTTCGTCATCCCGCGGCGTCCCCGCAGCGCCACCGGCACGATCGACTGGCTCGGCGCAGCCGGGATCGCCGTCGGGCTGTCGGCAGTCTTGCTGGCGCTGACGCAGGGGCGATCGTGGGGCTGGATGTCGCCGGCGACGCTTGGCTGCGCGGTGGGCGGGGTGGTCGTCCTCATCGGCTGGTGGATGTGGGAACGACGAGCCAAACAGCCGTTGGTGTCCACGGCGATGCTGCGGCGGCGACCGATCCTGCTCACCAACCTGGCCACCGTGTTCGTCGGAATGGGCCTCTATTTCGCATTTCTCGGCTTGACCCAGTTCGTCCAAATACCCAGAGAGGCAGCGGGATACGGCTTCAGCGCGACTGTCTTGGAGGCCAGCGTGGTCTTTCTGCTGCCCGGCGTGGTGACCGGTTTCCTGGTGGCCTTGTTCAGCGGCAGGTTCATCGACCGATACGGTGCTCGGCCCGTGCTGCTCGTCGCCGCCGTCGCGGGGATCGCCGGATTTCTGTTGATCGCGTTCGCTCACTCGCAGGCGTGGCAGGTGATGGTGGCCGGGGTATTGGCCAATGCGTACATCAGCCTGGGCTACGGCGCTCTGCCCGCGTTGGTGGTCAGCGAGGTCGACGCCGGCGAGACGGGCGTCGCCACGAGTATGAACGCGATCGCCCGCACGATCGGGAGCTCGACGGCCGCGGCCCTGGTCGCGGTGCTGCTCAGTCGGTTGGTGGCCGGTACGGACGTCCCGCTGGAAAGTAGCTTCTTTCTCATCTTCGTCGGCGGTGCCGCCACGGCGGTCCTGGCCATGGTGCTGATCGCGTTCTCGCGCGCGGGGACGCCGTCAGCGGAATCCGTCGAGGG
>CAZOIX010000885.1:0-2306 GCA_964579685.1 uncultured Mycobacterium sp. | reverse complement strand
GCCCGAGGCGGGTACGATCAGCGCCTCGCCGTTCCCAGGACCGTCGGGGCTCAGCGCGTCCAGCCCGAGGATCTCGACGGCCAGTTCGGTATGCCGCCGGAAGTACTCGCTCCAGATCACCTTGCTGATCGCCGCGTCAGCGCCGGGCCGTTGCCCGTCGAGCAGCAGCGTCAAACCTCGGTAGCCCTGGTACCGCATGATCTGTACGCGCGAATAGCACCACGCCAATTCGTCGCGGATGTGCGCCACGGTGTGCAGCCCTCGTTCGGTGGCGAGTTCGCGCAGGTGTTCCAGATCCCGGCCGAAGTCGATGGCTGCCGTGGTGACCTGTGAACCGCGTTCGAAGCCGAGCAACGTCATCGCTGTCGACCATCCGCCGCCGACTCCGCCGAGTACGTTGTCGGCCGGCGTTCGCGCATCGGTCAGGAATACCTCGCTGAACGAGGCATGCCCGGCGGCGTTGACGATCGGGCGCACCTCGACGCCCGGTTGGTCCATCGGCACGAGGATCAGCGACAGGCCTTTGTGTTTGGGTGCGCTCTGGTCCGTCCTGGCGAGAACGAATATCCAGTTGGCGGAGGGTCCTGCCGATGTCCAGATCTTCTGCCCGTTGACCACCCACTCGTCGTCGTCGAGCACCGCCCTGGTCCGCACGGAACCCAGATCCGAGCCGGCCTCGGGTTCGGAGAACCCCTGGCACCAGCGATCGTCGGCGGACAGGATGCGGGGGAGGAAGTGCCTTTTCTGGTCCTCGGTGCCGAGTGCGATCAGCGTGTTGCCCATCAGTTCGATGCCGAAGCGGTCGTTCTCCGGAGGTTCGGGCGCGCACGCGCGGGCGAGTTCCTCCGCGAGCACCACCTGCTCGATGACGGACAGACCTGCCCCGCCGTACTGCTTCGGCCAGGACACGGCGATCAGTCCGTGTTCGGCAAGGATCGCTCGCCACCGGCGCGCGAACGTTCCCCGCTCGGCGGACGCTAACGCTCCGCCCCCGCACCAGTCCGCCGGGAGGTGTTCGGCGAGAAACGCGCGGATGCGCGTCCGGAACGTCTCCGCTTCGGGTGGGTATTCGACGTCCATCGCGTCAGGGCCGCCGTTTGGACGCAGGCAGGATCTCGGGGGCGATGCGCCAGTCGTCGAGTCCGTACTCGACAGTGCCGTAGGACAGTGCGCCGCCGGTCACCTCGGCCCAGTGCGCGTGATTGAGCTGATGAATCTTGAAGCAGGCGTCCAGCGCGGTCGAGAACCCCATCGCATCGACGGTCTGATTCACCGACTCCTTGATGAGCAGCGCCGCCATCGTCGGCAATTTGGCGATCCGCCGCGCGAACTCGACAGTGTGTTCCGCCAGTTCGTCATTGGGAAAGACCTTGCTGACCATGCCGAGAGCGTGGGCTTCATCGGCGCCGATCGAGTCACCCGTGAGAAGAAGCTCCTTGGCCTTACGCGGCCCGAACTCCCATGGATGGCCGAAGTACTCCACTCCGCACATGCCGAGCCGGGTACCGACGACGTCGGCGAAGACGGTGTCCTCGCCCGCAACGATGAGATCGCAGCACCACGCCAGCATCAGGCCGGCGGAGAGGACCATGCCGTGGACTTCGGCGACGGTGATCTTGCGGAGATTGCGCCACCGCTTCGTGTTCTCGAAAAAGTAGTGCCACTCCTGTCGATTGCGTGATTCCACTCCGCCGTAGGTGCCGCCGTTGCACTGATAGGTGGGATGCTGCCCGGGTCCCGGCGAGCGTTCGAGGACGTCGGTGGAGGAGCCGAGGTCATGTCCTGCCGAGAACGACGGGCCGGCGGCGCGTAACAAAACCACCCGGACGTCGTCGTCCGCTTCGGCGAGTTCGAATGCCGACCCCAGCTCCACGAGCATTCCGCGGTTCTGCGCGTTGTGCTGTTTCGGGCGATCGAGCGTGATGGCGGCGATCCGGCCCTCGTCGATGACCTCGTAGCCGATGTACTCGAAATCCGGCACGGATGGCTCCCTTCCAGGAGTGAACTAGCCGCACGGTGCTGATCGCGGTGTGCGAGGTCGCGGGTGTGGGCTGAGATTACGCGCCGCGAGGCCAATATGTCCATAAGCAATACGCGAAATCCGAAACTCTGATCAGGCAAATAGCGAAGAAAACTGCATCTTGCGTTCGATGATGTATCTTGCTAGTACTGTGTTGTACATCGCAGTCGGTGTGCGCGGCCACGATCTGAGAAGGGTTGAGATGGAGATCGGAATTTTCCTCATGCCGGCACACCCGCCGGAGCGGAGCCTGTATGACGCGACGCAGTGGGACCTCGAAATCATC
>CAZOIX010000884.1:0-2307 GCA_964579685.1 uncultured Mycobacterium sp. | reverse complement strand
TGCCGCACCCTTGTCGGTTTCGGACCGGATCAGTCGGCCGAATCCCTGCGTAAACTGCATCGCGGTCATCGGCAGCACGTACTCGAGGAACGGGTCGCCGCCGCGCTCGGCAATCGCTCGTTGTCTCGCGGCGACAAGGGGATCGTCTGGATGGGGATACGGTGGTTTCTCGATGAAGAGGTACGACAGTGTCTCGCCAGGAGCATCGAAACCCTCCCAGTAGGAACGTAATCCGTATAGGACGGTTCCTGGCTCGGATCGGAATCGATGTGAGATCTGCGAGCGCCCGAGCTCACCTTGGACCACGAGCTGCACACCGCGCTGCGCGAGTTCATCGGCGTGCTCTCGCACGCCGTCAGCGATGGCCTCCATCCGCTTCCTTGCCGCGAACAGAGTGAGGGTCTTGCCGCCGGAGAGGGACAAGAAGCCGACTTGGTCGGCGGCCATCTCCTCGCAGAACTCGCGCTCGTTCTCGGGAATTGGTACTGGAAGGTGGTTGGTGAGGACGACCAAGGATTGCTTCGCGTAATCGAACGGCGACCGGAGCCTCATCTCGCGGAAGCCGTGATCGTCTGGCTCCCAGGCGATCTGGATACCGAGTCGTGAGCCGAAGTAGTCGAAGCGTTGTTGCACGGTGAGCGTCGCCGAGGTGAGGACTGTCGAGTGGGTGCGGTCGACGATCTGTTGTTGGAACTCGGGGAAGACGTGGATGGGAATCCGTTCGTACGTCCACGCGGCGGGGTCGTCTTCTTCTGTCGCGAGGCGATACAGCCAGAGGTGACTATCGGGCAGGTCGCTGACGGTACCGAGCAGGATGATCGCGTTGTCGAGACGCTCGGAGTATCCACGGAGTCGCTGTTTGGCGGAGCTCACGCCACCTACGCCGGTGAGGGTCTGGCTCAGCGCGGTGACCGACTTGGCGAGCTGGATCAACCAATATCGCGTTTGCGATGCGGTTTGGCGCAGTGCCCGGAACTCGGGCCGGTTGTTGACGACGCCGGCGGCGAGGACGACCGAATCCTGCCGACCCGAGTACTCGTGCAGATACGTGGTGATCGCATTGGTCAGCTCGCTCCCCGCTGAACGCACGCTGGAGAGGGCGGTCGTCAAGGCGGGGCGAACCTCCGCATACGCCGGCCCGGCTTTCGACCCGATTGTGCGCATCAATCGAGAACGTGGCGAGAGGGTGTTGACGAGGATCTCCAGCTCCAAAGCGTCGATCTGCTCGGTCCAGGCGCTCGTCAAAGAATCTTCGAGCGCGTGCGCTTCATCGAATACCAGGTCGGCGCGGTTGTCCTTGAGGACATTTCCCGGAGCGTGTCCACCGCTCTGTTCCACCTTGACCCAGCTCGCGATCAGGGCATGGTTGACCGATACGACGCCGGGAGTCTTGTCGAGGCCACGGAGTTGTTGCATGAGTGGGCAGGTATGGGCCCAGGTGCACTGCGCCTTATCGCAGCCGCCGGAGTTTGTCCGCAGCCGTGCGCGTGTGCGCGCGTAACGGGTGTCTCGAAGCCGCACGACATCGTCGGTTACGTCGTCCCAGGCACCCGTGGGTGCCGAGGTCAGTGTGCGGATCGCGACGGCAAGGGCCAGGCCGGAGGCCTCGTCTTCACGTAACTGATCTTCGAGTTCGCGAGCGCAGACGTAGTTGCTGACACCCTGTACTTCACGGAACGGAGCCTTCAAGAGCCCCTCTTCTTGGAGGCGGGTCGCTTCGTTTCGCAGCTGGCCCTGAAGGGCTTTGGTTGCAGTGGCGACGATGACGGGCCGGCCCGGTCGGGACGCGCGTCCGAGTGCGGGCAGCAGGTAGGCGAGAGACTTGCCGGTGCCGGTCGGCGCCTCAACAGCGAGGCGACCGCCATGATCGAACACTTCAGCAACCCCGTGAGCCATCTCGCGCTGCGGCTGCCGAAGTCGCCACCCGCGCTTCTCTTCCAGAACCGGGAAGGCGTCGCGGGTTGCCGACCATGCGTCGGAGACCGATGTCGACGTTGGCAGCAGTAGGTGATCCGAGTCGCGGTGGAGCGCCGATAGGTCGGGCGGTGATGGCAACTCCGGTAGCAGCATGACGAGCGGGTGGTCGAAAGACTCGAGCGCGGCAATGGCGAGCTGCCATCCCGGGTCGTCGACATTGATCCCTTCGAGCAGGTTACGGGTGAGGGCAGCTGTGGCAAGCGCGTCGTAAAGCGCGCGGTGTGGTTCTCCTCGGTCGACGTCGTATGCGAGGCAGAGGTCGGCGAGCGATCGATTGGGTATGGCGACATCGGCAAGCAGCGACAGGTGGAGTGTGTCGGTGCAGAGCGG
>CAZOIX010000883.1:0-2309 GCA_964579685.1 uncultured Mycobacterium sp. | reverse complement strand
CCGTCCTGCTCAACATCCGCGCCGCCGGTGCGCACTAATTTGAGCCAAGTCGGGAATGAATTGGGTGTTTCCATTTGCATGTTGCCCACAGGCCAGGGACTGCTCTTCAAGCCGGCGGTCTGAGGCGGCGGGGATGAAATCGCAGCGCCAAACGGCGCTGTGGTCATGCAGAAGCCGGCTAGCGCACCGAGCTTTATGGTTTCCGGGTAGCTGTTACGACGCGATGTGCCGAGGGCAGGGCGACGAAGCCCACGCTGTCGATCATTATCGATCGAACGTCTTTGAATGGGCGAACTTCTCTAAAAGGTCGGCGGTGTTGCTGATGCTTTCCGCGGGCTTAGTCATCCGCGTCGCGAGCTCGCATGCACGACTGGCGTAATCCGGGGCAAGGATCTGGCGCAGGTCTGTGACCAGTGATTCACGGGTAGTGGCCGAAAAGGGCCGCGCGATACCCACTCCCAGTCGCTGCACTTGGCCTGCCCAGATCTTTTGATCGCCCAGGCTCCACAGGCTGAGCGTGGGGACCCCGGCGCGCAGGCCTGCAGCCGTGGTACCTGCGCCACTGTGGTGGACGACAGCGCGGCATGCGGGAAAGACCGCAGCATAATTCACCGCTCCCACCACCTTGACGTGGTCGAAGGGGTGGGCGGTACCAAAGTCGGTGGAGCCGGAGCACACCAAAGCTCGCTGGCCTAATTCCGCGCAGGCGCCGCTGATCATTTCGAGTGTGGCGGTGGGCGATTCGACCGGCGTGCTGCCGAAGCCGAAGCATATCGGCGGGGCTCCCGCGGCAATCCATGAGGCGGCGTGATCGTCGGCGTCGGTTGGCATCTCCACCGTCAGGGTGCCGACGAACGGGCGCTGACGGCTCCAATTCGCCCATTCGGCTGCCAGCCCAGGAAAGCAGGCCGCGTCGTAGGCCTGAATTTCCAGTGATCCGCGCTCGCCGATTCGTCGTGGCGCGGGCCTCCTCGCTCTCGGCAGACCCAGCTCACGGCGCTGCAGGTCTTCGGCCCTTTTTGTCACGCGCCACTGCACCCAGTCCAGGGCCGTCATCGCTGTACGAACGGTATTCGCGGGCAGACCAGGGGCGAGCTGAGCGGTGGGCCGCATCGGGAAGTAGTGCATCACTGCCAGAGGAACGCCGTAATACTCTGCGACGTCGGCGGGGATTCCTGGGAAACCAGGGCCACTGACGAGCAAATCAGCCCCCTCCGTGAGGGATGTCAGCGTGGTACTCATCTCCGCCCAGGACTGGATCAAAAGCTCCTGTGCTTCCCGCCATAACCTGGCGACCTTCGGAACGTTCCACAGGTTGCGCAAGAAGTCGGTGGTCCAGAACCCGTGCTGCTGGTCCTGCCCGTAGGGGACTGCAACAATTCCCGCTGCTTCGACAAGGCCAACCAGACCCGGCGGGACTGCCAGGCGCACGTCGTGTCCTCTGCGGAGCAGCTCGCGCCCAACAGCGGTGGCAGGCTCCACGTCGCCACGAGTTCCGTAGCTTGCCAGCGCAAATTTCATGACGTTTCTGAGCCTCTCATCGTGTGCACGACCACACGGCAGGTAATTATGTCTGATCCTGCGGCTCTGAGCCGTAGCACGCATCCTCGCCAAATGCATTGGCTTCGGCAGCAGAGGCTCAGGTCAACCCACCGATCTATCGGGGGCCTTGACGAATGGTCGCCCGGGGCGCGGTCAACCTGCCGACTCTTTTCGCCCGGAGTATCGACGTCGTAAGGGATCCATTCCATGGCGTGTTGCGAACAGCGACACCGCGCGAAGCTTCTTGGTGATGGAGGGCCGGAACACTCTCCGTTGGAATTCGCTCTTGAAATCGAAGTGGTCTCGGTAATCCTCGAATGCCGTCCGGAGATCGTGTTCGTTCGCACGATAAGCCTCGTAGATGCGGTCGAGTGCAGCCATATCCCAGTGCTCATCACGCGCGGCTGCGCATTGCACTTCATAGACGGCTGACATCCAATTTGTGCCAAAGAAATCTGTCACCGCGCCAGGATGTCTCTGCCGGTGGAGACCTGGCTGAAGGAATTCCTCGATTGCATCCTCGTCTCGAATGCTCAGATCGATTGCTAGCGCTTCGGAAATCCGGGTCGCTTCCCGGCGCCAGTCATCAAGGAGGTTGGTGTAATCGACGAACACCCGCTTTAGATGGCGAGTGTGGCGTTCGGCGAGGAGGTTGTACTTCAGCCACAAAGAGCTTGCCAGCTCAGGCGAGGCGCCATCGCGGGCGCCAAGTGATCCGATCACTTCCTGAGGGTGACGGACAGCGATCACCGTCGCGACCTCGAATC
>CAZOIX010000882.1:0-2310 GCA_964579685.1 uncultured Mycobacterium sp. | reverse complement strand
CCATCACCCTGGCAAAAAACAGGTCACACTGGCCCCATCCTCATGGCAGGCGACAACGGGGCGGTTGAAGGCACGCTCGTCGTCAGCGCCGTAAGCCCACCCTCGAGCGCGCACATCCAACTGCTGACTGTGCCCGCGAATCAGACCGGCGCAGCCCTGGCATGCATTGCCCTCCATCGGCAAGACACGCGGTATACCGAGGAACTGCAAAGAGCGACACAACTCGTCGACCACTGAGGGCCTGGCCTTGGTGCCCTGTGGGTCGTCGGGCGGGCGAAGCTGGGCGGCAATGTCACAGCGAGCGGCCGATGCCGCGCGCCGCGACCTGCAGGGCACCGAGCAGTCTTTGGCGATCGCGTCGCAGGCTTGGCACGACCACCCCGATCGCTGCGGCCACGGTGTCGTCGGACGATCGCACCACGGGGACGGCCAGCGAACACGCGCCGAGCGACATTTCCTCGCTTGTGGTCGCCACTCCGTCTCGACGAACTCGATCGATCTGGGCGGCAAGCACCGGCCGGGCGACGATCGTGTACGGCGTGACGCGGATCAGGTTGGCAAACACATGTTCCTGAATCTCTTCCGGTGCGTAGGCAAGCAGAACCTTGCCGACTCCGGTGCAGTGCATGGGTAGCTTGCTTCCGACGCTGCTGACGATGGGGACCGAGGTGCTGCCCATCATCCGCTCGAGATAGAGCACCTCGGTGCCCTCGCGGATCGCAAGGTGCACCGTGGCCGTCGCCGCCGCGTAGATGTCATGCAGATATGGCTCGGCAACCTGGCGCAATCTGCCTTCGACGGGAGCGAGCAGTCCCGCATCCCACAGCAATCTGCCCACCTCGAAACGACCGTCTTTTCGCCGCTGCAGCGCGTGTCCGGCAACCAGTTCGCCTGCCAGTCGATGCGTGGTCGGAACCGGCAGACCGGCGCGATGGGCAAGCTCGGACAGCGCCAGGCTGCGGTGCCGCTCGTCGAACGCGCCGACGATTGCCAGCAAACGACTTGTGACCGTCGCCCCGGGGGTCGACGTGTTACCTGCCATCCTTTGCATCCTTCCGCTGAGCGAAATTCTAGTCTTCACTGCACTTCCCAGGAGCCGATACCGTGCACCGCATGACAGCAACGCCCGCCATCAACTCGGACAGCGCTTCGGCAAGTCAGGCTGAGGTCAGCTGCGAGATCGGCGCGATCGAGTCCGCCTACCTGCGTTCGGGTGTGGAAGAGACGCAACCGCGGCTCGACTACGCGCCGTATCGGAGCAGCCTGTTGCGCCACCCGACCAAGGATCTGCACCACGCCGATCCGGAAGGCGTCGAGTTGTGGACACCATGCTTCGGCGAGCGCGACGTCCATCCACTCGAGTCCGACCTGACAATCCAGCACACGGGCGCCCCGATCGGAGAACGCATGGTCGTGACCGGGCGGATCGTCGACGGTGACGGTCGGGCGGTACGTCGGCAGCTAGTGGAGATCTGGCAGGCCAACGCGGGCGGTCGCTACATCCACAAGCGCGACCAGCATCCGTCGCCGATCGACCCGAACTTCACCGGCGTCGGGCGCTGCCTCACCGACGACGACGGCTACTACCGGTTCACCACCATCAAACCCGGGCCCTACCCGTGGAAGAACCACCGCAACGCGTGGCGGCCCGCGCACATCCACTTCTCTTTGTTCGGAACCGAATTCACGCAACGCATGATCACTCAGATGTACTTCCCCGGCGATCCGCTGTTCGCGCTCGACCCGATCTACCAATCGATCACCGACCAGAAGGCGCGCGACCGGCTGGTCGCCAGCTACGACCATGACGTGACCACCCACGAATGGGCGACCGGGTACCGCTGGGACATCGTGCTGTCCGGTGCCAGCCGGACCCCTGTCGACGAAGGAGCCGACCACTGATGTCCACGCTGCTGACCGCCACGCCCGGCCAGACCGTCGGGCCGTTCTTCGGGTACGCGCTGCCGTTCGACCGCGACAGTGATCTCGTGCCGCCCGGCTCACCCGGTGCGATCCAGTTCCACGGCGTCGTCACGGACGGGGCGGGCAACCCGGTTCCCGACGCGCTGCTCGAGATCTGGCAGGCCGACGCCGACGGCGTGATATCTACGGCCACCGGCTCGCTGCGTCGCGACGGCTGGACGTTCACCGGATGGGGCCGTGCCGCCACCGACGACGCGGGTCACTACAGCTTCTCCACGGTGTCGCCAGGTCCCACGCGTTCTGGTGCCGCACCGTTCTTCCTCATCACCGTCTTCGCCCGCGGGCTGCTCAACCGACTGTTCACCCGGGCCTACGTCCCGTGTGAGC
>CAZOIX010000881.1:0-2312 GCA_964579685.1 uncultured Mycobacterium sp. | reverse complement strand
CGAGCCGGATACCGCCGCCGAGCTGGCGGATGAACTGCGGCCCAGGGGAATTCATATTGTCGACGCTCCGGTCAGTGGAGGAGCCGGCGCCGCCGACAAAGGCGAGTTGGCCGGCATGGTCGGTGCCGACGACGAGGCGTACGACAAGGTCAAACCGGTATTCAAACAGTGGGCGTCTTTGGTGGTTCGCGCGGGTGCACCCGGTGCGGGCACCCGAATGAAGTTGGCCCGCAACATGCTGACGTTCAGCTCTTATGTTGCGGCGTGTGAGGCGATGAGGCTCGCCGAGGCCGCCGGGATCGATCTGCAGAAGTTCGGCCGCGTGGTACGGCACAGTGACGCCCAGAGCGGCGGCCCCGGCGCGATCATCGTGCGTGAAGACATGAAGCCGCTGACTCCGGACCATTGGTTGTACGACGCGTTCACCCACACACGCGGTCTCGGGGAGAAGGATCTGAAGTTGGCGATCGGGCTCGGGGACGCCACCGGAGTCGACCTACCCTTGGCCGAGATCGCGTTGAAGAATTTGGCCGACGGGCTCGGCGTACCGCACGCGAAGGAGTGAGCATGGACGAGTTGCGCCGCAAGGGCCTCGAGAAGATGAACGAGGTCTACGGCTGGGAGATGCCCAATATCGAGGGGGATCCGTTCTTCGACCTGACCGTCGACCATCTTTTCGGCACGATCTGGACGCGGCCCGGACTGTCGATGCGCGACAAACGGATCATGACGTTGACCGTGGTCACCGCGGTCGGTAACGCCGACCTCGCCGAGATCCAGGCCAACGCTGCGCTGGCCAACGGCGAAATGACGGAAACCGAACTCAAGGAGATGGCGGTCTTCCTCACGCACTACCTGGGCTTCCCGTTGGGGTCCAAGCTCGACGGTGTCGTCTCCACGGTGATCAAGAAACGCAGGAAGGCCGCGGAACGGGGCGAGGCCGAGGACAAGAAGGGGAACGTCAACGCAGCGGTCAAGATGCACTCCGGGGGCGCCGTCCATGATGAGTAGGTATGCGGCGCTGTCGCGCGAGGAGCTGGCCACACTCGTGCCGGAACTGCTGTTGATCGGTCAGCTGATCGATCGCTCCGGAATGGCGCACTGCATCAGCGCGTGGGGCCGCGAGGAGATGCTGCAGATCGCGATCGAAGAGTGGGCCGCGTCCAGCCCCCTCTACACCAAGCGTATGCAGAAGGCGCTGAAGTACGAGGGCGTCGACATCTTCACCCTGTTCAAAGGCTTGCAGCTCGACATCGGTGCGCCGCCGCAGTTCATGGATTTCCGCTACGTCGTGCACGACCGCTGGCACGGCGAGTTCTACCTCAATCACTGCGGAGCACTGCTCGACGTCGAGCCGATGGGACCCGACTACGTCAAGGGAATGTGCCACGACATCGAGGATCCGACCTTCGATGCCACCGCGCTGGCCACGAACCCCAAGGCACAGGTCAGGCCGATTCATCGGCCACCGCGCACGCCGGCCGACCAGCATCCGCACTGCCGGTGGACGGTGATCATCGACGAGTCCTACCCCGATGCGCCGTTCATCCCCGCGATGGACATCGTCGGCGCCACCCACGCCCACGCGTGTGAGCTCGAGCCGATCGACCCGAACGACGAAGGCATGGCGGACTATTCGGGAGAGTTGCTCGCCGATGTGGACTTCGGTGCGTTCTCGCATTCGGCGTTGGTCCGGATCGCCGACGAGGTGTGTCTGCAGATGCACCTGCTGGTGAAGTCGTTCACGATCGCCGTCGAAAAGCGCGCCAAGGACGATGCGGTTCTCGCGCGGTCGATCCGCACCAAGCAGCTGATCGGTATCGCAGGCGTGGCCGCCGAGCGCATTCACAAGGCGCTCAAGCTATCCAAGGATGTCAAGGGCGCGCTGCGTGTCCTCGAATTGCACCCACTGCTGAATCCCGCGGCCTATGTCTACGCCGACGTCGATCCCGACTTCGTCCACGTGCGGCGCTCTCCTGCATACGAGGACGGGTCGTGGATCTCTCTGGTGTCGCCCGTGGCGGACCTGCCGTTGCAGGCGATTGTTCAGGCCGTCGATCCGCATCTGCGTGCCGAAGTGGCGGGCACCGAGTCCGACTGGACCGTGCGGGTCATCGAATCCGAGACTGCGGCAAGGAAACTGTCCGAGGTCGAGGTGACCGAGTTCAGCGCAGGCGCGTCGTGGGTGTTCGAGGAGCGGAAGTCGCTTCCGTTGACGGTCGTATAGCACCGCCCACCCACCGGCGCAGATAGGCGCGCAATTCGGCGCCCGTGCGTGGCGGGCGGCCGGGGTCGATGACGAACGACTGGAT
>CAZOIX010000880.1:0-2316 GCA_964579685.1 uncultured Mycobacterium sp. | reverse complement strand
GAACACGCCGATGATCACCCCGGTCACACCCGAGAATCCCGGATGGTCGGCGTGATGGTTGACCGGCAGTGCGTCGCCAGCAGTCATGCTTCGAGAATGCCTGACCGCGGCGACCGCCGTACCCACGGCCAGGTCATCGCGGCCCACACCGCTGCGATCAGCACGGCCCCGACCAGCACGTACCACGGCCACGGGCCCATCAGGTCCAGCAATGACGCGGTGGCGGGTTTGGCGTTGAGGAAGCCGTAGTTGGTTCCGGCGACGCTGTTGAACGCCATGGTGACCGCAGCCCACGTCAGTGTCACGATCACCACGAACCGGTAGCTGCGCCACCCTGGTCGCATGCCCCGGCCCCAGGTGAGATAGATGGCGGCCCAGACGACCAGCAGATGGATAGACCAGAACCCCAGGAACTGGTAGTGGGGAAAGTCCGGACCGGTGAGCACCGGCGAGATCAACGCCTGCACGCTGAGCACCAGGCCCCAGTAGTAGGTCAGTACATAGGCCCACTGTTGCCGGGACCACATGGCGTATGCGGTCACGACTGTCGCCAAGTCGGTGAGGTGCAGTGGCACCGACCACCGCACATCGGGCGGGATGAGCGCGTTGACGAACGCCGCGGCGTAGATCACTGCTGTGACTGCGCCGACGACCCGGCCGAAACGTCGCGCCTGGCGTTGATTCTGCCTGCGGCCAAGCCACACCAAGGCGACCGCGCCGCCCGCGAAGACGGCCAATACGGCCCAATGTGACGGGCCATACACCGAGAACTCGCCGTGTGTGCTGATCTCACAATTCTGACGCAGCTTCACGTAGCACCCTCTGCGGGTAGATAGTGACAGGACGGCACGAACTCAGGTGGGTGAGATGAAGTATCTGGAGCTGCACGGCGATCGCGTGGCCTACCAGGATGTCGGCGCGGGCCCCGAGACCCTGGTACTGATCCATGGCATGGCGGGTAGTGCCCGGACGTGGCGCGCGGTCATCCCCCAGCTGTCCCGCAGGTACCGTGTCGTTGCACCCGACCTGCTGGGTCACGGGCAATCGGCGAAGCCGCGAGGCGACTACTCGCTCGGCGCGTTCGCGGTGTGGCTGCGGGACCTGCTCGACGAGCTGGGGGTTTCGCGGGCGACGATCATCGGCCAGTCGTTGGGCGGCGGCGTGGCGATGCAGTTCGCCTACCAACATCCCGACTACTGCGAGCGGCTGATCCTGATCAGCAGCGGCGGCCTGGGACCGGACGTCGGCTGGACGCTTCGGATGCTGTCGGCGCCCGGAGCCGAACTGGTTCTGCCGTTGATCGCACCGCGTCCGGTGCTGACCGCAGGCAACAAGCTGCGCTCGTGGTTCGCCAGCGCCGGTATCCAATCGCCGCGTGGCTCGGAGATGTGGAGCGCGTACTCGTCGCTGTCGGACACCGAGACGCGGCAGGCCTTCCTGCGGACCTTGCGCTCGGTGGTCGATCCCCGCGGTCAGGCGGTGAGCGCATTGAACCGACTACATCTGACCGCCGAGCTGCCAACGATGGTGATCTGGGGCGACCAGGACCGCATCATCCCCGTCGAGCACGGCTACGCGCTGCACGACGCACGCCCGGGAAGCCGGCTGGAGGTGTTGGCCGGTGTCGGTCACTTCCCCCATGTCGAACGGCCCGGCGATGTGGTGGACCTGATCGACGACTTCATCGACACCACGGCTCAGCGGGATTCGCCCCGCCTGCGCACCAACCGGTAAGCGCCGTAGAGGGCGGCGGCGACCAACATGTTGACGTAGTAGGCGACGTCGGCGCCGTGCCAGGCCACGGCGATCGGCCCCTGGATCAGCGAGGTGTTCATGAACGGGACCGCGGCCGCATACGCCACCACGAACACGATCACCGCGACAGCGGCATCGCGTCGGTCGGTCGGTTCCCTGGCCGGGTTGATGCTCGCCCGGCCGCGAATACGCAACGCCCAGTCGATCACCACGATCGCGACGAACGCGGGAATCCAGTAGCTGACGAGAAGCAGCACGTCCAGAAATCGCGTCGCGGTATCGGCGGCGTGTAGCCACAGGATCAGCGCGAATGCCAAGACGGTGACGATCACCGCAGACGCAGGGCGAATCACCTTGACCCCGATCGTCTGCAGCGCCAGCGACCCGCTGTAGTCGTTCATGACACCCGACGCGATCGACGCCACCGTGATGATGGCGAGCGCCAGCGCCCCGAGCAGGCCGCCACCCATCACCGCCTGAACCCCCTCGGCGGTGTGCTCGCCGATCACATCAGCGGCCGCGATACCGATGCCCTGAATGAAGGTGTAGGACAACACGAGT